>NZ_JBYCLE010000095.1:0-3567 GCF_057473765.1 Mycobacterium sp. TH-M106
CCGGTCACCGGCCGGCCCCGACGACCGTTGTCGAACAACGCGTCCACCGACTCCTGCAGCATCCGCTTCTCGTTGTTGACGATGATCTCCGGAGCACCCAGGTCGATCAGCCGCTTGAGCCGATTGTTGCGGTTGATCACCCGGCGGTACAGGTCGTTGAGGTCACTCGTGGCGAACCGGCCGCCGTCGAGCTGCACCATCGGCCGCAGCTCGGGCGGGATCACCGGCACCGCGCCCAGCACCATGCCCATCGGCGAGTTACCCGACTGCTGGAACGCCGCAACCACCTTCAGCCGCTTGAGAGCGCGAAGCTTCTTCTGCCCCTTGCCGTTCTTGATTACGTCGCGCAGCGACTCGGCTTCGGCGTCGATGTCGAAGCTCTCGATCAGCTTCTGAATCGCCTCCGCGCCCATCGCGCCGGTGAAGTACTCGCCGTAGCGGTCGACCAGCTCGCGGTAGATGTTCTCGTCGACGATCAGCTGCTTGGGCTCCAGCTTGGTGAAGGTGTCCCAGATGTGCTCCAGCCGGTCCAACTCTCGCTGGGCACGGTCGCGAATCTGGCGCATCTCCCGCTCGCCGCCGTCGCGAACCTTGCGTTTCACATCGGCTTTCGCGCCCTCGGCCTCCAGCTCAGCCAGGTCGGCTTCCAGTTTCTGGGCGCGTGCCTCCAGGTCGGCGTCGCGGGCGTCCGCGACCGTCTTGCGCTCGACGGTCATCTCGGCCTCGAGGGTCGACAGCTCGTTGTGCCGCATCTCCTCGTCGACGGCGGTGATGACGTAGGCCGCGAAGTAGATGATCTTCTCGAGGTCCTTGGGCGCCAGGTCCAACAGGTATCCCAGCCGGGACGGCACACCCTTGAAGTACCAGATGTGGGTGACCGGCGCGGCCAGCTCGATGTGGCCCATCCGCTCCCGGCGGACCTTGGCGCGGGTCACCTCCACGCCGCAGCGTTCGCAGATGATGCCCTTGAAGCGCACCCGCTTGTACTTGCCGCAGTAGCACTCCCAGTCGCGAGTCGGTCCGAAGATCTTCTCGCAGAACAGGCCGTCTTTCTCCGGCTTGAGCGTGCGGTAGTTGATGGTCTCGGGCTTCTTGACCTCACCGTAAGACCATTGCCGGATGTCCTCCGCGGTGGCCAGGCCGATGCGGAGCTCGTCGAAGAAGTTGACGTCGAGCACGTAACTCCCTTTCCCCTTGCGGGTTTAGTGAACTATTTAAGGAAAACGGACAGGTCTACGCAAGATCCTCGACAGACGCGGATTCGTTGCGGGACAAGTTGATCCCCAGGTTTGCCGCTGCGCGTTCCAGGTCCTCGTCTTCGCCTTCGCGCAGCTCGATCGCCGCACCGTCCTTGGCGAGCACCTCGACGTTGAGGCACAGCGACTGCAGCTCTTTGAGCAGCACCTTGAACGACTCGGGAATGCCCGGTTCGGGGATGTTGTCTCCCTTGACGATCGCCTCGTAGACCTTGACCCGCCCGACGGTGTCGTCGGATTTGATGGTCAACAGCTCCTGCAGCGTGTACGCCGCGCCGTAGGCCTGCATGGCCCAGCACTCCATCTCACCGAACCGCTGGCCGCCGAACTGCGCCTTACCGCCCAGCGGCTGCTGGGTGATCATCGAGTACGGGCCGGTGGAGCGGGCGTGGATCTTGTCGTCCACCAGGTGGTGCAGCTTCATGATGTACATGTAGCCGACGGTCACCGGATACGGGAAGGGCTCACCGGACCGGCCGTCGTAGAGCACCGCCTTACCGGTGTGGTCGACCAGGACGTCGCCGTCGCGGTTAGGCAACGTGGAGGCCAGCAGGCCGTGCAGCTCCTCTTCCTGGGCGCCGTCGAACACCGGGGTGGCCGTCTTGGTCTCCGGCCCTACCGACAACAGCTCGGCGGGCAGCCGCTGTGCCCACGCCGGAACGGCGCCAGCGGCGTCTTTCTCGACGTTCCAGCCGGCCTTGGCGGCCCAGCCGAGGTGGGTTTCCAGGATCTGCCCGATGTTCATCCGCCGCGGCACCCCGTGGGTGTTCAAGATGATGTCGACCGGGGTGCCGTCCGGCAGGAACGGCATGTCCTCGACCGCAAGGATTTTGCCGATCACACCCTTGTTGCCGTGCCGGCCGGCCAGCTTGTCGCCGTCGGAGATCTTGCGCTTCTGCGCCACGTAGACCCGGACCAGCTCATTGACCCCGGCTGACAGCTCGTCGTCGTCCTCGCGGGAGAACACCCGGATGCCGATCACCTTGCCGGACTCGCCGTGCGGCACCTTTAAGGAGGTGTCGCGGACCTCGCGGGCCTTCTCGCCGAAGATCGCCCGGAGCAGCCGCTCTTCGGGGGTCAGCTCGGTCTCACCCTTGGGCGTGACCTTGCCGACCAGGACGTCGCCGTCGCGGACCTCGGCGCCGATGCGCACGATGCCGCGTTCGTCGAGGTCGGCCAGCACCTCGTCGGAGACGTTGGGGATGTCGCGGGTGATCTCCTCGGCGCCCAGCTTGGTGTCGCGGGCGTCGATCTCGTGCTCCTCGATGTGGATCGAGGTCAGCGTGTCCTCTTCGACCAGACGGTTGGACAAGATGATCGCGTCTTCGTAGTTGTGGCCCTCCCAGGGCATGATCGCCACCAGCAGGTTGCGGCCCAGCGCCATCTCTCCGTCGTCGGTGCACGGGCCGTCGGCGATCACCTGGCCCGCCTCGACCCGCTCGCCGGCGTCGATGATCGGGCGCTGGTTGGCGCAGGTGCCGTGGTTGGATCGGTTGAACTTACGCATCCGGTAGGTCTGCCGGGTGCCGTCGTCGGCCATCACGGTGATGTAGTCGGCGGACACCTCCTCGATGACGCCTCCGGAGTCGGCGACGACGACGTCACCGGCGTCGATCGCGGCGCGCAGCTCCATGCCGGTGCCGACCAGCGGCGCCTCGCTGCGCACCAGCGGCACCGCCTGACGCTGCATGTTGGCGCCCATCAGGGCGCGGTTGGCGTCGTCGTGCTCCAGGAACGGGATCATTGCGGTGGCCACCGACACCATCTGTCGCGGCGAGACGTCCATGTAGTCCACCTCGGAGGAGGACACGTACTCGACCTCGCCGCCCTTGCGGCGCACCAGCACTCGCGCCTCGGTGAATTTGTCGCCATCGGCGGTGTGCTCAGTCGGCGAGTTGGCCTGCGCGACGACGTGTCGATCTTCCTCGTCGGCGGTCAGGTACTCGATGTCGTCGGTGACCACGCCGTCTTTGACCTTGCGGTACGGCGTCTCGATGAAGCCGAACGGGTTGACCCGGGCATACACCGACAGCGAACCGATCAGGCCGATGTTGGGGCCTTCCGGAGTCTCGATCGGGCACATCCGGCCGTAGTGGCTCGGGTGCACGTCGCGGACCTCCAGCCCGGCGCGTTCCCGGGACAGCCCGCCCGGGCCCAGCGCCGACAGCCGGCGCTTGTGGGTCAGCCCCGACAGCGGGTTGTTCTGGTCCATGAACTGACTCAGCTGGCTGGTGCCGAAGAACTCCTTGATCGCCGCCACGACCGGGCGGATGTTGATCAGGGTCTGCGGCGTGATGGCCTCGACGTCCTG
>NZ_JBYCLE010000096.1:0-16769 GCF_057473765.1 Mycobacterium sp. TH-M106
GCTGGTAGCCTGCTAGCGGCCAGGGGCTATGGCGCAGTTGGTAGCGCGACTCGTTCGCATCGAGTAGGTCAGGGGTTCGAATCCCCTTAGCTCCACGGGGAAAAGCGCTGCCACATCTGCGACGCGGCGATTGGATGCCGCCGACGGCGGTTGCCCCTGGTTATCGCGGTGGTGACGGCCGCCGGAGTGTCTAGAGCCAGCCGCCGCCGCGAACGCGGTCGGAACAAGTGCCAGATGAAACCCGGCCACCAACCCGACGTGGACCTAAGCACCCGCTCATCACCAGCGGTGGCGGTGCCGCTGCACACGGCGCTCATGTCACGCTAGATGGATTGCTAACATGGGCGCTAGCATGATGGTGGTGAATGTGAAGCGGCTCGCCAAGGTTGAGGCGCGGATGCGCGAGGCCCCCACGAACGTTTCTTACGCTGATTTGGAGGCGATATGTGGCCATTATTTCGGTGAGCCGCGCCAGCGGGGCACCAGTCACGCGGTCTTCAAGATGCCGTGGCCGGGTGACCCGAGGATCAATATCCAGAAGACTAAAGAAGGCAAAGCGAAGCCATACCAGATCAGGCAAGTCGTGAAAGCTATCGACAAACTCAGGGAAGGAGGCGAGGACAAGTGAGCGGACTGCACTACACGTACCGTGTCGAGTGGTCGCCAGAAGATGGCGAGTGGGTTGGCCTAGTTGCTGAGTTCCCGTCGCTGTCGTGGATGGACCCTGACCCTGTCGCCGCGATGCAGGGCGTCTACAAGCTAGTCCAAGAGGTCGTGGTCGATATACAGGAAGCTGGCGAGATACCGCCGGAGCCGCTAGCGGAGCGCAGATACAGCGGAAAAGTCTTTGTGCGTACGTCGCCGGAGCTGCACAGGCGCTTAACTATCGAGGCGGCCGAGCAGGGCGTGTCGATCAACCAGTGGGCCATGCAGAAACTTGCTGTGCGGCCACTTGCTATGCCCAGTGCTGCTGGAGCTGAGCGGTTAGTTGCAGATGTTTCGCAACGCAGGTAGACGCGTTCGTACCGGAGCGGAGTAGCCGATGGCCGTGAGCGCAGTGTTCGGGATGCCCGGGATCTCACAGTGGCCGAACTGAGTTTGGGCACCGACGAACTCGCGGCGATGGACATTTTCGCCGGTTGTTCTGCCGAAGACCTCGAGCCGCTGGTCACGAGCCTGGAACCGTTGCGGGCAGCCGCTGGCCAGGTGCTGATGCGCCAGGGGGAGCGGGCCGTTTCGTTTCTGCTTATTTCGTCGGGGACCGCCGGCGTCACCCACAGCGGCGACGACGGGGTTGTGGTGGTGGGCAAGGTGTCGGCGGGCATGGTGGTCGGGGAGATCGCATTGCTGCGCAACAGCCGGCGAACAGCGACCGTCACCACCGCTACGCCGGTGTCCGGCTGGGTCGGCGACCAGCAGGCCTTCGCACGGATGCTGCAGATCCCGGAGGTGATGGGCCGGCTGGTGCGGACCGCTCGACAGCGCCTCGCCGCCCACATCACCCCGATCCCGATCCGGGTTCGCGACGGCACCGAACTGCTGCTGCGCCCGGTGCTGCCCGGCGACAGCGAACGAACCGTGCACGGGCATGTGGAGTTCTCCGGCGAGACGCTCTACCGACGGTTCATGACGACCCGGATTCCCAGCCCGGCTCTCATGCACTACCTGTTCGAGGTCGACTATGTCGATCACTTCGTCTGGGTGGTGACGGAGCCGGACGGCTCGCCCGTCGCCGACGCACGATTCGTCCGCGACGAAGGCGACCCGACCGTCGCCGAAATCGCGTTCACCGTCGGTGATGCCTACCAGGGTCGCGGTATCGGGACCTTTCTGATGGGTGCGCTGTCTGTTGTCGCCCGGCTGGACGGTGTCGAGAAGTTCTCGGCGCGTGTGCTTTCCGAAAACGTGCCGATGCGTGCCATTCTGGATCGGCACGGCGCGTTCTGGCAGCGCGACGACCCCGGGATCGTGACCACCGTGATCGACGTCCCCGCGGCGGCTGAAGTTCCATTTGACGAAGTCGTCATCGGCCGGATCAAAGATGTTGGCCGTCAAGTCATCCGGACCGTCGGGTAGATTAGCTCCGGTGTCGAACGTCCGCGCGGTATTGGCGATCGGATTCGGATGCTGGTTGGCCGCCTGCGGATCGGGCCAGCCGGCCGAGGTGTCGGCCGACATCGACAAAGTGGTCGACGTCAAGTCGACCTTCGGACCGGAGTTCCAGGTCAAGGACATCGCCCACACCGGAATCGACCCGCGACTGCTGGCCGGCACGACGCTGCCCCCGGGGTTGACTTTCGACCCCGCGGATTGCTCGAAATTCGCGATCAGCCAGCAGTTGCCGCAAGGCGTGCAGGGGAACATGGCCGCGGTCGCCGCCGAGGGCAACGGGAACCGCTTCATCACCATTGCCTTGGAGACATCCGAACCACTGTCGCTCGTCGAGCCGGGGCGCAGTTGCCAGAAAGTAGGATTTGCCGGAGAGACGATCCGCGGCTTGGTGGAGGTGGTCGAGGTGCCGCGGATCGACGGAACCCGCACGCTGGGCATCCACCGGGTGATTCAGACGGTCTCCGACGACAAACCCCGTACCGGGGAGCTTTACAACTACTCTGCGTATTTCGGCCCCTACCAGGTACTGGTCACCGCGAACTCGCTGGTGCAACCCGACCGGCCGGTCGTCCCGGTGGATACCGCGCGGGCACGCGACTTGCTCGTCGCCGCCGTCGCGGCAGTCAGAAGCTAGCGCACGCCGCGGGGCCGGAACTGGAGGCTGATCCGCGGGCCGGTCGGCGTGGACGTCTTGGGGATCGAGTGCTCCCAAGTGCGCTGACACGAGCCACCCATGACCAGCAGATCGCCGTGCCGCTGCGGAAACCGCAACGACGATCCACCGCCGCGCGGTCGTAGCGCAAAGGTGCGGGTCGCGCCCAGGCTGACGATCGCGACCATGGTGTCCGCCTTGCGGCCACGGCCGATGGTGTCGCCGTGCCAGGCCACGCTGTCGGTGCCGTCGCGGTACAGGCACAGTCCGACGGTGGTGAACGGCTCGCCCAGCTCGCGGGTATAGGTGTCGTTGAGCCGTCGCCGCAGCCGGGTGATCAGTGGGTGCGGTGCGTCCTCGACACTCAGGTCGTAAAAGCTCACCAGCCTGGGCACGTCGACCACCTGGTCGTACATCTGCCGACGCTCGGTCCGCCACGGCACCGTGGACTGCAGCTCGGTGAGCACGTCGTCGACGTCCTTCGCCCAGCCGCAGCGCAGGTCGAGCCACGCTCCGCCGTCGAGCCGTCGGCGTTGGTTGCAATCGAACAGCGCGCCCTGTATCTCGCACATCAGTTCGAGTCTACCGCGTTGAGATTGCGGTCAGGGCTGTTGCCGGAGGGATTTCACGACCCTGGGCGCAATGTCACCGGATGCCCGCGGCGGGCGAAGGCCTCCGACACTCGGTGCAGGATGAAACGCCGAGTGTGTTCGGCTACCACGTGAATGTCGATCCAGCCTTCGCGCTCGATCAGCTCAGCACGTCCGATGCCGTGCACATACCGGGCACGATCGGTGCTGTGGTGCTTGCCGTCGTAATCAAGTCCGACCATCTCCTCGTCGTAGCCCATGTCGATAAATGCCTCGTTGAATCCGTCGGTGACCCTGATCTGTGTCCGCGGCGGCGGCAGTCCGGCAGCGATGAGCAGGAGCGGCAACCACGTCTCCTTCGGTGATTCGGCACCGGCGTCCATCAGCCCGAGCGCGATTTCGGATCGACGCAGACCGCGCGCCTTCGGACAGCGCTCGGCCAATGAAACGGCGTCGCCGGCCTTGACGTCTGTTGCGCGGGCCAATGCATCGAGGTGTCGCACCGCGGCGTCACGAGGCAGATGCCGGGCGAGATCGAGCGCGGTCCGCGCCGGAGAAGTCACCGTCATCCCCGCAACGGCGACCACCTCGTCGTCGTCTATCCGTTCGTTGCGCGTCACGATTCCCGCCGGTGAGCGGCAGCTTCGCCAAATCATCTCGATCGGCGAACCCGCGTCGACCCACAGCGCGCCGTGCAGGGCCGCCGCGGCACGCCCGGCGATCATGCCGTCACGGCCTGACCACAGCCACGCGCCGACCGTTTTACTGGTCAGCGTGGGAGCGATCGTCCTCGGGACATAGACATTGGGAAATATCGGCCGGTAATTCCAGCGCAATTGGCTGCGTGTCAATCGTCCACTTGATAGTGCTTCGTTTCCTCGCAGCACCTCCATGCGCTGATGATGTCCGACACCGCCGTTCGCGCGTTGACATTGCACTCAGAGCTGTGGATAACCCGAAACAGCAGCCCTGACTGCAATCTCAACGCACACTTACCGCCAGCTGGGCAGCCAGATCTCCATGTGCCAGGTGGCCTGGGAGATCGGCTGGCCGGTGAGCACCGGATACAGCCAGGCGAAATTGGTCAGCACTAGGGCGACGTAGCAGCACACCGCGATCAGCCCGAGGGCCCGCCGCTCGTCGTTCTGACCCGGCTGGTACAGGATGTCACCGAGGATCAGCGCGATTGCCATCACCAAAAACGGCGCCATGGGTACCGCGTAGAAGAAGTACATCTGCCGGTCGATGTCGGCGAACCACGGCAGCCAACCCGCGCAGTAGCCGACCAGCACGACCGCATACCGCCAGTCGCGGTGCACCAGCATCTGCCACGACGCGTAGCCGAGGACCGGCACCGCGAGCCACCACATCGCCGGAGTGCCGACCAGCATCACCGCCTTGACGCACGACTGCGCACCGCAGCCGGGGACGTTTTGTTGGTCGATGGCGTAGAGCACCGGCCGCAGCGACATCGGCCACGCCCAGGGTTTCGATTCCCATGGATGGTGGTTGCCCGCTGCGTTCGTCAGGCTGGCATGGAAGTGGTAGGCCTGGTAGGTGTAGTGCCACAGCGATCGGATCGCGTCCGGTACGGGAAAGCGGGTGGCCGCACCGATCGACTGGCCTACCTCATGGCGGTCGACCGCCGTTTCGGAGGCGAACCACGGCGCGTAGCACGCCAGATAGACTCCGAACGGGATGAGCAGCAACGCGTAGGCCGTCGGCCCCAGATCGCGGCGGAGCGTTCCCCACCAGGGACGGGGCACCCGGAACTGGCGTCGCGCCGCGACGTCGAACGCCAGCGACATCGCGCCGAAGAACGCCACGAAGTACAGCCCGGACCATTTGGTGGCACACGCCAACCCGAGCAGTACCCCGGCGCCGAACCTCCACCATCGCACGCCCAGCCGCGGGCCCCACGGCGTGTCGGCGGTGCGGCCTTCGTTCAGCACGGTGTGCATCCGCATCCGCACCCGGTCGCGGTCGACGATGAGGGCACCGAAGGCCGCGACCACGAAAAATGCCAAAAAGCCGTCGAGCAACGCGGTCCGCGAGCCGACGAAACTGACGCCGTCGCCGATGAGCAGCAGCCCGGCGATCCCACCGACGAGCGTGGAACGGCTGATCCGGCGAACGATCCGCACCACCAGCCCCACCAGGATGACTCCGAGCAGGGCGCCGGTGAATCGCCAGCCCAGCCCGTTGTAGCCGAAGATTGCCTCACCGATCGCGATCAGCTGTTTCCCGGCCGGGGGGTGCACGACCAGGCCGTATCCCGGGTTGTCTTCCACGCCGCGGTTGTGCAGCACCTGCCAGGCCTGCGGTGCGTAATGCTTCTCGTCGAAGATCGGGGTGCCGGCATCGGTCGGTGATCCGAGGTTGACAAACCGGGTCACCGCAGCCAGGGCGGTGACCGCGGCGGTCACTGCCCATCCGGTGCTGCGGTCGACTGGCCCGAAATCTGCGACCGGCGCCATCGGGCCCGGACTGACGAGCGCGGGCGTACGCTCCGCGGCCACGCCTGCCGGGCTGGTCACGGCCGGGGCGGTCACCGGCGCCGCTCCTGCGCATCGCTTCGTCCCCCGCAAGCGGGAGGTACCCCCACTGCATCGTCGCCGGCGGTCACCCAACGATCGTAGGCTTTGCGCCATGGCCGCCGGTCGACTTCTGCTGGCTGCGACGCCACTGGGTCAACCGGCGGATGCGTCGGCCAGGTTGGTCGCCGCGCTGGGAACTGCCGATGTGGTGGCCGCCGAGGACACCCGGCGGGTACGCAAGCTGGCCAGCGCACTCGATGTCCGCATCACCGGCAAGGTGGTCAGCCTGTTCGACGCGAACGAAGCGGCGCGGCTCCCCGCTCTGCTGGCCGACATCGCCGCCGGAGCCACGGTGCTGGTGGTCAGCGATGCCGGGATGCCGGCGATCAGCGACCCGGGCTACCGGTTGGTCACCGCTTGCCTGGACGCCGATGTGGACGTGGGTTGTCTGCCCGGCCCGTCGGCGGTGACCACCGCACTGGCGGTGTCCGGCCTGGCACCGGAGAAGTTCTGCTTCGAGGGTTTCGCCCCGCGTAAGCCGTCAGCGCGCAAGGCCTGGCTGGCAACGCTTGCCGACGAGCGCCGCACCTGTGTGTTCTTCGAGTCGCCGCGCCGGCTGCCCGGCTGCCTGCGGGACGCGGCCGAACAGCTTGGTGGTGCGCGACGCGCGGTGGTATGCCGGGAGCTGACCAAGGTGCACGAGGAAGTGGTGCGGGGAACGCTGGACGAACTCGCGGCGTGGGCTGCCGAGGGCGTGCTCGGCGAGATCACCGTGGTGCTGGCCGGAGGTTGCCCACAGACCGAGATGTCCGTGCTGGTGGCCGAGGTCGCGGAGCTAGTTGACGACGGCGTCCGGGTCAAGGACGCCTGTGGGCGGGTGGCCGCCGCCCACCCGGGAGCACCGCCGCGGCGCGAGCTCTACGACGCGGTGCTGCGTTCTCGGGGCCGGCGTTGATTCTGCGCTCACGGCGCGAAAGCGAGCCCCGTTGTGGACGCAGAGTCGATGAGCGTGGGCGTCAGCCCGAGGACCGGCGCGGCCTTGTGTAGGCACTCCTGCCATTCGGCGTCCGCGTCGGAGTCGGCGGTGATGCCGCCGCCGACGCCCACCACGGCACCACCGATCGCGTTGAATTCGACAGTGCGGATCGCCACATTGAGCTCGCATCCGGCTATCGGTGAGGCTAAACCGACCGTTCCGCAGTAGACTCCGCGGCGTTGCCACTCCCACTCCGAAATCAGTTGGCGAGCACGCAACTTCGGTGTTCCGGTAACCGAAGCGGGCGGAAACGCAGCGGCCAGCAACGCCGACGTGGGCAGCTCGACGGGCACCCGGGCTGATACCGTCGACACCAGATGCCACACCCCCGGCGCGGGCCGTACCGCCAACAGCTCGGGCACGGTGACCGTCCCGGTGATCGCCACCCGGCCCAGGTCGTTGCGGACCAGGTCGACGATCATGATGTTCTCCGCGACGTCCTTTACCGAGGACCGCAGCGCCGACGGGCATGCGTCCAGCGGCAGGGTGCCCTTGATCGGGCTGGAGATCACGGTGTCGCCGCAGCGGCGCAGAAACAGCTCCGGTGACAACGAGGCCACCGCCCCCCAGTCCCCGGCGACATATGCGGCCCGGGCCGGCGCGGTGCGCGTCACCGCATCGGCGAAGAAGTCCAGCGGAGCGCCCGCGACGGTCCCGCTGAATTGAGTGCATACACACGCTTGATACACCTCGCCGTCCCGGATCGCTTCCAGGCACGCCAGCACCCCGGCGCGGTGCCGGTCGCGGTCGGCCTGCCCCCAGTCGACGTGGCAATTTCGCGTTGGCGCCGGGGTCGCCAGCGCTTCGGTCAGCCAGCCTGGCATCGCAGCCCCGGAGAGGCTTTCGTACCACCAACACCCGTCTGCGTCGCGGCGCAACACGCAGTCGGTCCAGCCGCCGGCGGCCTGCGGGAGCCGGGCCGGTTGCCCGCCAGCGCCGGCATCCGGGTAGGACAGGTAGCCGATCCAACCGCCGCCCACACCGCTGGCGTCGGAACCCGAGGGAACAGCGAACGCGTCACCGGGGTCGACGGGCCGTATCGCCACGCTCGGTGCGATCACCGCGAGCGCGTCGAACCACTCGCCGGTCAGCGCCGCCGGAGGCGGCAGGCCCAGCCGAACGGTGGCGTCACCGACCGCGCGCAGCACCTCCGGCGCTTCGCTCAGGCCGTCTAGCCGCTCGATTCGCACGGTCCAAGCTTGACAGACGGGCGGTCGCAAGTTACCCGCGGCTGACGGCAGGTAACTGTCCTGCAGCGGCTGCCAGGGTGTCGAAGTAGCCGCCGCGTGTCACTGGCGAGCAGACGCTAAAGCCCCTGACACGCCCAGCGCGCGGGGGGCTTTAGCGTCTGCTCGCGGTCAAGAAACGTAGCGGGGGAACAGGCCGACGGGCGGCGGTAGCGGGGTGCCGGGCACCAGCCGTGCGGCGATCGCGGCGAAGCTGCGTTGCTCCTGCGACTGGCCGAGCAGGTCCAACAGCTTGCCCGCCGACTCGGGCATGACGGGCTGGACCAACAGCGCCGCAATGCGCACCGCCTCGCACGTCACATAGAGCACGGTGCCGAACCGGGCCTGATCGGCCGCGGACTCACTCTTGCGCAGCACCCACGGCTGTTGCGCGGAGAAATACCGGTTGGCGGCACCGAGCATCAGCCAGATCGCCTCCAGGCCCAAATGCATTGCCTGAGTATTGAAGTCGGACCGCACTCGGTCAAGCAGACCGTCGGCCGCCGACAGCAGCTCGATATCCTCAGCGGTGAATTCGCCTGGTTCTGGGACGATTCCGTCCAGGTTCTTGGCGATCATCGACAGCGACCGTTGCGCCAGATTGCCCAATTCGTTCGCCAGATCGGTGTTTATCCGGGTGATGATCGCGTCGTCGCTGTAGCTGCCGTCCTGGCCGAACGGAACCTCGCGCAGCAGGAAGTATCGCACCTGGTCCAGGCCGAACTTGTCGACCAGCGTGTCCGGGTCGATGACGTTGCCCACCGACTTGCTCATCTTCTCACCGCGGTTGAGCAGGAAGCCGTGCGCGAAAACCTTTCGCGGAAGCTCAATTCCGGCCGACATCAGAAACGCCGGCCAGTAGACGGTGTGGAACCGGATGATGTCTTTGCCGATCATGTGCAGATCGGCAGGCCAATAGCGGCGAAACATCTCGGAGTCGGTGTCGGGGTAACCCACGCCGGTCAGGTAGTTCGTCAGGGCGTCGACCCACACATACATGACATGGTCGGGATGCTCGGGAACCGGTACACCCCAGTCGAACGAGGTTCGGGATATCGACAGATCGCGCAGTCCGCCGGAGACAAAGCTGACCACCTCGTTGCGGCGTACCTCCGGCCCGATGAACTCCGGATGTGCACGGTAGTGGGCCAAAAGCGGCTCGGCATATGCCGAGAGCCGGAAGAAATAGGTCTGCTCCTCGGTCCACGTCACCGGCGCCCCGGTCTCCGCCGCCACCCGGGTGCCGCCATCGCCAAGGACGGTCTCGGATTCGACGAAGAACCGTTCGTCGCGCACCGAGTACCACCCCGAATAGGAATTGAGGTAGATGTCGCCTGCGTCGGCCATCCGCTGCCAGATCACCTTGGACGCCGCCAAGTGGTCGGCGTCGGTGGTGCGGATGAACCGGTCGAAGGAGATGTTGAGCTTCTCCTGCAGCCGCTGAAACACATCGGAGTTACGGCGGGCCAGTTGTGCGGTCGGAATCCCTTCTGCCGCAGCCGTCTCCATCATCTTCAACCCGTGCTCGTCGGTGCCGGTCAGGTAGCGCACGTCGAAGCCGTCGAGCCGTTTGAACCGGGCGATCGCATCGGTGGCGATGTATTCGTAGGCATGCCCGATGTGCGGTTCACCGTTCGGATAGGTGATCGCAGTGGTGATGTAGAAGGGGCGGCCCCTAGTGATCGTATTCATCGCAGATCCACCCTATTGTGTGGCCGTGAGTTCCAAACGGTCAGCCGAGCGGCCAGCGCCGCCGCCCCCGGAGCCGCTGCACCCGCTGGTCGACGCGCACACCCACCTCGACGCCTGCGGGGCGCGGGACACCGACGAAGTGCGCGCCATGGCCGACCGTGCCGCCGCGGTCGGGGTTGAGGCGATCGTCACCGTCGCCGACGATCTGAGTTCGGCGCGTTGGGTGACGCGGGCCGCCGATGGGGATCCGCGGGTCTACGCCGCGGTGGCGCTGCATCCCACCCGCGCCGACGCGCTGACCGAGGCCGCCCGCGACGAGATCGAACGGTTGGCCGCCCACCCGCGGGTGGTGGCGATCGGGGAGACCGGTCTGGACCTGTACTGGCCGGGCCGGCTGGCGGGCTGCGCGGAACCGGGCACCCAGCGGGAGGCCTTCGCCTGGCACATCGACCTGGCCAAACGAACCGGCAAACCGCTGATGATCCATAACCGCGGCGCGGACGCCGACGTGCTCGAGGTGCTGGCGGCCGAGGGCGCACCCGAGGTGGTGATCTTTCACTGTTTTTCCTCGGGCAAGGAGATGGCCCGCAGCTGCGCCGACGCCGGGTGGCTGCTCAGCCTGTCAGGCACGGTGACCTTCCGCAATGCTAGTGAGCTGCGGGAAGCCGCGCCGCTGATTCCCTCCCGGCAATTGTTGGTGGAGACCGACGCACCGTTTCTGACGCCGCACCCCTATCGCGGTGCGCCCAACGAGCCCTACTGCCTGCCTTACACGGTTCGAGCGCTGGCCGAGCTGCTGGATGTGCCGGCCGCCGATCTCGCCCGGATCACCGCCGATAACGCCCGTCGGACGTACGGATTGCATTAAGAGTCCTGTAAGAACGTCAGCCGGAAGTTGATCGAGCGGAGCCGGTTCGTTACCGTCTCGTTATCGAATGTGGGGCCCTAAGGGCCCCTCTCCTGTGTCATGAGGTCGTTGAGGTCAGGGTCAGCAGCGCGTTGAATGTCGTGACAAAGCTCCACCAGAACCAGTCGCCGATGCTGCGAATACTTGTCGCTGCGCTGTTGCTTTCACTGACCTTCGCCGGCGGTTACGCAGTCGCCAACCACAAGACGGTGACCCTGGACATCGATGGAACACCCACCACCGTCACCACGATGAAGTCTCGGGTGATCGACATCGTCGAAGAGAACGGATTCACCGTCGCCGAGCGCGACGACCTGTCTCCGGCCGGCGACACGCGAGTGCAGAACACCGACACGATCACGCTGCGGCGCAGCCGGCCCTTGCAGATCTCCCTAGACGGCGGAACAGACGCCAAGCAGGTCTGGACGACGGCAAGCACCGTCGATGAGGCGCTGGCCCAGCTGTCCATGACCGACACCGCCCCGGTTGCGGCCTCCCGCGGCAGCCGGGTCCCGCTGGCCGGCATGGCGCTGCCGGTCGTCAGCGCCAAAACGGTGCAGATCGACGACGGCGGGGCGGTGCGAACGGTGCACCTAGCCGCGCCCCACGTAGCGGGCCTGCTGGCGGCGGCCGGCGCTCCGCTGGAGCAGAGCGACAAGGTTACGCCGGCGGCCTCGACGCCGGTCACCGAGGGAATGCGGATCCAGGTGACCAGAATCCGTACCCAACAGGTCACCGAGCGGGTGCCGCTGGCGCCGAACCCGCAGCGGATCGAAGACCCGACGATGAACATGAGCCGCCAAGTCGTGGAAGACCCCGGCACGCCGGGCACCCAGGACGTGACGTTCACCGTGGCCATGGTCAACGGGAAGGAGACGGGCAAGCTGCCGGTGGCCAACACCGTGGTGCAACCGGCCCGCGACGCTGTGCTGCGAGTCGGGGCCAAGCCGGGCACCGAAGTGCCGCCGGTGAGCAACGGCGGCACCTGGGACGCCATCTCCCGCTGCGAGGCCGGTGGCAACTGGGCGATCAATACCGGCAACGGCTACTACGGTGGCGTCCAGTTCGACCAGGGCACGTGGGAGCGCAACGGCGGCCTGCGGTATGCCCCGCGCGCGGACTTGGCTACCCGGGAAGAGCAGATCGCCATCGCCGAGGTCACCCGGGGACGTCAGGGTTGGGGTGCCTGGCCGGTGTGCAGCGGACGGGCGGGTACCCGCTGACCGTTCGGCTCCTCGGACGCACCGAGATCAGGGCGCTGGCCAAAGAGCTGGACTTCCGGCCGCGGAAATCACTGGGCCAGAACTTCGTCCACGACGCCAACACGGTGCGCCGGGTGGCGTCGGCCGCCGAAGTGAACCAGGGCGACCACGTCTTGGAGGTCGGACCCGGCCTCGGTTCACTGACCCTGGCCCTGCTCGACCGCGGCGCGGCGGTCACCGCCGTCGAGATCGACCCGGTGCTGGCCGGCCGGCTGCCGCAAACGGTTGCGGAGCACTGGAACGGTGAAGCCGACCGACTCAGGGTGCTCAACTGTGACATCCTCTCTGCGGGCCCGGATGAGCTGATCGATGAGCCCACCGCGGTGGTGGCGAATCTGCCGTACAACGTTGCGGTGCCGGCCTTGTTGCATCTGCTAGCCGAGTTCCCCACCTGCCGGACGGCGACGGTGATGGTCCAGGCTGAGGTCGCCGAACGGCTGGTCGCCGAGCCGGGCGGCAAGGACTACGGGATCCCCAGCGTGAAGGTCGGGTTCTTCGGGACGGTACGCCGTCTCGGCAGGGTGCCCCCGGCCGTGTTTTGGCCGATTCCGCGAGTCTCTTCCGGACTGGTGCGTGTCGATCGATATCGAGCCGCACCGTGGCCCACCGACGACACATTCCGTCGACGCGTCTTCCAACTGGTGGACACCGCATTCGCGCAGCGGCGCAAAACCACTCGCAATGCCTTCGCCGAGTGGGCGGGCTCAGGCAACGAATCCGCGAAGCGACTGCTGGCTGCCAGCATCGACCCGGCTCGCCGCGGCGAGACGCTGTCGATCGCCGACTTCGTCCGGTTGCTCCAGCGCTCGGATTCTCCGAAGACGCCGGCTCGGACCAGTCCCAGCGGCACGCCGCGGCGGGCTAACCCGACGTGCGCAGCACCCGGGTGATGTGTTCGACGAACTCAGTGCAGGAGCGGTAGCGCACCTCCGGTGCTTTCGCCATCGCCCGGGAAAGCACCGTGTCGAAGGCGCGTGGTATCCAACCGAAGTCGCCGGAGACAGGCCGCGGCAACCTGCGCAGCTGCGCGTCTACCAGCTCAGCGGCGGTATCTGCAGTGAACGGCGGTGCCCCGGTGAGTAATTCGACCGTCGTACATGCCAGCGCATACTCGTCGGTGGCAGCAGCGGGTGCTTTCCCGAGCAGTACTTCGGGGGCAGTGTAGGGCAACGATACCTGCGGACGTCTTTGCCGTCGCCACACGTCTTCGGCGACGGCGTGAGCCACACCGAAGTCGATCAGCACCGCGCCATCGTGGGAGAAATCCTCGGCAACAAGGATATTCGCGGGCTTAACGTCGCAGTGCACGATGCCGTTGCGGTGTGCATAGTCCAGCGCGTCGGCGATCTGCGCCAGGGCTGCCAGCCGGTCGTCGAACAGCTGTAGCCGTGTCGAGTTGCCACCGGCGACGAGTTGCATGGTAAGCCAACCGGGCCCGCGGTCGTAGACCGTGACGACGTGGGGGTGATCGAGTGCGCGTGCGAACTCGAACTCCCGGTCCAGGTGGGCTCGCTCGGCCGCTGTGCGGTGGCCCTCGTCGAGGACCTTGAGCGCCAGCACGCGCTGAGGGCCGGATACGGGGTGGGCCCGATACACCGTGGCACACCCGCCGCGGCCGACCGTCCGGTCGATGACGTAGTCACCGAGGGTGTCGCCACCGTATAGCACCGTTTCAGGCTAGGACCTGATGGTTTGAGCCTGCCCAGCCTCCCGCAAGAACGCGATTTTTGCGATCGGTGATTCGTTCAGCGGCCTGTCGTAACGGCTGAGGTCACCGGCGATAGTCTCGTCGGCGTGACCGCGTCCGACGGAAACACTGCTACCGAGTGGATCCCCACCGGTTCGGTCACCGTGCAAGCACCCGGGAAGCTCAACCTTTACCTGGCCGTGGGGGATCGCCGCGCCGACGGCTACCACGAGCTGACCACGGTGTTTCACGCGGTGTCGGTGGTCGACGAGGTCACGGTCTGCGCCGCGGACATGCTGTCGCTGCGAGTTGTCGGGGAGGGCGCCGACCTGCTGCCCACCGACGAGCACAACCTGGCCTGGCGGGCCGCCGAGTTGATGGCCAGTCACGTGGGCCGGGTGCCCGACGTGGCGATCACGGTCGACAAGTCCATCCCGGTCGCCGGCGGCATGGCCGGCGGCAGCGCGGACGCCGCCGCGGTGCTGGTCGCGATGAACGTGCTGTGGGAGTTGGGCATACCGCGTCGTGATCTGCATTCGCTGGCCGCCCAGCTGGGTAGCGACGTGCCCTTCGCGTTGCATGGTGGCACCGCGTTGGGCACCGGTCGCGGTGAGGAGCTGGCCACCGTGCTGACCCGCAACACCTTTCACTGGGTGTTGGCATTCGGCGAGGGCGGGTTGTCCACTGCCGCGGTGTTCGCCGAGCTGGACCGCCTCCGAGCTGAAGCCCGCCGCGAAGCACCGCGGCTTGACCAACCCGAGCCGGTGTTGGCGGCGCTGGCGGCCGGCGATCCCCATCGCCTCGCTCCGCTGCTGGGCAATGAGCTGCAGGCGGCGGCGGTGAGTCTGGCCCCGGCGCTGCGATCTGCCCTGCGCGCGGGCACCGAGGCGGGTGCACTGGCCGGCGTAGTGTCCGGTTCGGGGCCGACGTGCGCGTTCTTGTGCGCGTCGGTGGCGTCGGCCGCCGACGTCGGCGCCGAGCTCGCGGCGGTGGGCGTCTGCCGCGCGGTCCGGGTGGCCAGCGGGCCGGTGTACGGTGCCCGGGTGGTGCCGTCCCCGGTCACCGGAGTGTGATGTAGATCGCAATTCAGCGGAGGATTTGTCCGGTCTTTAAGAGGAGTTTAAGATACTGCGCGGTGACTAGTTGCGGTCAGGACAATCGTGCGATCCCATTGCTCGCGGGGTGTCGCGCAACTGTGCGTACCGTCTGTGGCCCACCACCGTTTCGAGACACGATCGCTCCCCGATTGTGCAGGCGCGCCTCTCACAAAGCGGCCGCTACCAGGTGGAACATTGAATCTCAGACGTTGTGCACAGCACTGCACCGCATCAGGAGGTTGTCGTGAGCAGGTTCACCGAAAAAATGTTCTGCAACGCCCGCAACAGCACCAAAGGGATGGTCTCCGGCGAGCCGCACCACCCGATCCGGCACACCTGGGGTGAGGTGCACGAACGCGCCCGGCGGGTGGCCGGTGGGCTGGCCGCGGCGGGGGTGGGACACGGTGACGCGGTCGGCGTGCTGGCCGGCGCTCCGGTGGAAATCGCCCCCACCGCGCAGGGGTTGTGGATGCGTGGAGCCAGCCTGACCATGTTGCATCAGCCCACTCCCCGTACCGACTTGGCGGTCTGGGCGGAAGACACCGCGACCGTCATCGACATGATCGAGGCCAAGACCGTCATCGTCTCCGACCCCTTCACGGCGGCGCTGCCGGTGCTCGCCGAGCGCGGCATCGAGGCGGTAACCGTGGAGCAACTGCTGGCGTCCGAACCGATCGACCCGGTGCAGACCGGCGAGGACGACCTGGCCCTGATGCAGTTGACGTCGGGCTCCACCGGATCCCCCAAGGCCGTCCAGATCACCCACCGCAACATTCACTCCAACGTCGAGGCGATGTTCGTCGGCGTGAAATACGACGTCGAAAAAGACGTGATGATCAGCTGGCTGCCGTGCTTCCACGACATGGGCATGATCGGCTTTCTGACTGTGCCGATGTACTTCGGTGCCGAGCTGGTCAAGGTCACCCCGCTGGACTTCCTGCGCGACACGCTGCTGTGGGCGAAGCTGATTGACAAGTACAAGGGCACCTTCATCTGCGGGCCGAATTTCGCCTACTCGCTGTTCGCCAAGCGGCTGCGCAAGCAAGCCAAACCCGGTCAGTTCGACCTGTCCACGCTGCGGATCGCGATGTCGGGCGCCGAACCGGTTGAGCCCGCCGACGTCGAAGATCTGATCGACGCGGGCCGGCCGTTCGGGCTCAAGCCGGAGGTGATCCTGCCCGCCTACGGCATGGCCGAGACGACACTGGCGGTGTCGTTCTCGCCGGTCGAGGAGGGACTGGAGGTCGACGAGGTAGATGCCGACCTGCTGGCTGCGCTGAGGCGCGCGGTGCCGGCCACCAAGGGCAACACCCGGCGGCTGGCCTCGCTGGGTCCGCTGCTGCAGGGCATCGAAGCCCGCATCGTCGACGAGGACGGCGACGTGCTGCCGCCTCGCGGGGTCGGTGTCATCCAGCTGCGCGGCGAACCGGTAACTCCGGGCTACATCACCATGGCGGGTTTCATTCCCGCGCAGGACGAACACGGCTGGTATGACACTGGCGACCTCGGTTACTTGATGGAAAACGGCCACATTGTGGTGTGCGGCCGGGTGAAAGACGTCATCATCATGGCTGGTCGCAACATCTACCCCACCGACATCGAGCGGGCCGCCGGCCGGGTCGACGGGGTTCGAGCGGGTTGCGCTGTGGCGGTGCGGCTGGACGCCGGCCACTCCCGGGAGACCTTCGCAGTCGCGGTGGAGTCCAACGCCTGGCAGGATCCCGCCGAGGTCCGCCGTATCGAACACCAGGTGGCGCACGAGGTGGTGGCTGAAGTCGATCTGCGCCCCCGCAACGTGGTGGTGCTGGGCCCCGGGGCCATTCCCAAGACGCCGTCGGGCAAACTACGCCGGGCCAATTCCGTCACGCTGGTCACCTAAAGAATTTTCGGTAATATAGTGAGTCGTTTCGCGGAGTTCGCGCTGTGGTATAGGACAATTGGTGTGTGGCGGGATCTGCTGGCAGGCGACGG
>NZ_JBYCLE010000097.1:0-2009 GCF_057473765.1 Mycobacterium sp. TH-M106
TGCGAGTAATTGCACGTGGTGGTGACGGCCGGGCTCAGATCGGGATCTGCAGCCGCGGTCCCCACGCCAGCGGTCAACGACAGTGCGAGACCGCCGACCGTGACAGCCAGTTTGTTCAACGACGGTGTGATCATTTATATACCTCTCCATTAATCCGGATTTTTGTTCCTCGCGCACGACACAGCCCTGCAGTTGTAGCGAAAGCCCTTGTGCCGCAGGGAAGAATATCGTTATCTACTCTGCAGGCTCGACGTTGAGACGATGCTTCCGAGGGAAGCGTAACGCTAGCCGTCCCCACCTTGTCGCTAGGGCCAATGGTCGGCGTGTCATGAGATTTTCGGGGGCGCCGCCGCAGTGCTGAGCGTTGCGGCGACAGCCGCCACCGACGCCGGATCCGGTGCGGTTTTTCCGATCGAATCCCGTCCGGCTGTGGCACCGTGGTCACGGCGAGGGTCCTCGCCCGGCAAGGCCCGGCTTGGCCCGGCACAGCCCGGCACGGCTTGGCCCGGCTTGGCCCGGCACAGCCCGGAAAGGTTTGGTCACGAATTGTCGGTCACGATCGACCCGCGTCGTCACGATGCGGTGCTGTTCGACCTCGCCGCAGCGGTGCCCGACACCGGCCCGCCGGTGGCGCTGGCAGAGAAACTGCGGCAGGCCGGGGTCCGCACCGCGGCGTTCTCCCCAGAGGCGGCTGACCGGCTGGCGGTGCGCCCCGGCCGCAGCGTCGTCGTGGCGAGCACCGAAGCCGGCGTCGCCGCCGGACGCGACGGCGGATTCGCCCTGGTGATCGGCGTCGACCGGGCCGGGCGAGCCGACCTGGCCCGGCACGGCGCCGACGCGGTGGTGGCCGACCTGGGTGAGATCGCGGTGCGCACCGGAGACCTGCCGATGTCAGCGCTGCCGAGCGCTGTGGCCGCAATCGACGTCATCGTCACCCGCGCACCGGCGGTGTTCTTCGACTTCGACGGAACCTTGTCCGACATCGTCGACGACCCCGACTCGGCCCAACTGACCGCGGGCGCGGCGGAGGCGCTGCACGCGCTGGCGGCCCACTGCCCGGTCGCGGTGCTCAGCGGCCGTGACCTCGCCGACGTGCGCCGGCGGGTCGGCCTGCCCGGCATCTGGTATGCGGGCAGCCACGGCTTCGAGCTGACCGAGCCCGACGGCACCCACCACCACAACGACGCTGCGGCCGCTGCGGTATCGGTGCTAGAAGAAGCAGCCGCGCAGCTGTGGGCGGAGCTCTCCGTAATCCCCGGTGTCATGGTGGAGCACAAGCGTTTTGGCGTCGCTGTGCACTACCGCAATGCCGCGCGTGACAGGGTCGGCGAGGTGGTCGCCGCGGTCCATGCCGCCGGCCGGCGCTGTGCGTTGCGGGTGACGACGGGCCGCGAAGTCGTCGAGCTGCGCCCGGATGTCAACTGGGACAAGGGCAAAACACTGCGCTGGATTCTCGATCGGCTGGCCGTCCCGGTGTTGCCGGTGTACCTGGGTGACGACATCACCGACGAGGACGCGTTTGACGCGGTGGCGCGACCCGACCTCGACGGCATCGGGATCGTCGTCCGCCACACCGACGACGGCGACCGGCGCACCGCCGCCCGGTTCGCGCTGGACAGCCCCGAGCAGGTGAGCACGTTCGCCGGGCGGCTGGCACAGCGGATCGGCGGTGCCGGGGCATGAGGTGGTTTGACGACTCCCCCCGCGCTGTCGTCGTACCGAGCGGGCGCGGACCTCAGTGCCGGACGGCCGATCCGTACCGCTGCCGCACCGCTTCGCCGCTGGTGCCGAGCTCCCCGCCGATGAGTGTCCACGAGCATCCGCCTTCGCGCGCCGCGATGACAGCGGCGCGAACTTCAGCTTCGGCCAAGGAACGCGACCGTGCCGCCCGCCGCAGGGCGTGAATCAGTTCCGGGTCTCGTTCGTCTTCGGGACACGGCTCGTATTCTTCGAACTTCTTTGCCAGTTCGTCAGCGTGGGCGATGATCTCTTCTACGGATCGGGGCATG
>NZ_JBYCLE010000098.1:0-7713 GCF_057473765.1 Mycobacterium sp. TH-M106
CACCGGCGGCGCGGTGGGGAAGTCCATCTCGGCGATCCACAGCGGCAATACATCGGGGTCGAAGAAGTTCCATTTGATGGTCTTGCGCTGGCGCAGCTGTTCCTCGGTCAGCGAGTCGAACACTTCATCCATGGCACCTCCTGCTCATCGCTGCGTCCCGCGCAAGCCGGTGGCAACCCCAGTGCATCGTCGCCGGTGCGGCTCATACCAGTAGTCTGCCTGCACCGGCGATAGGCTGTGCCGGTGGAGTCCACCGATCCGCACGAACTGGCGTTCGCCGGTGCGGCCGAGCAGGCGCGAATGCTGGCCGCTGGCACGATCACCGCGCCGGCGTTGCTGGAGGTCTACCTGGAGCGCATCGCGTGGCTGGACCCGCAGCTGCGCTGCTACCGGGTGGTGCTGGCCGACACCGCGCGTGCGGAGGCCGCCGTCGCCCAGCAACGCCTTGACGCCGGCGAACGGCTGCCGCTACTCGGGGTGCCGGTCGCGATCAAGGACAGCGTCGACGTCGCCGGACAGGTGACGACATACGGCACCAGCGCGCATGGGCCGGCGGCAACGCAGGACGCCGAGGTTGTGCGGCGGCTGCGGAGAGCCGGCGCGCTCATCATCGGCAAAACCGCGGTGCCCGAGGCGACGATGTTTCCCTACACCGAGTCGCTGACGTTCGGCGCGACCGCCAACCCCTGGGACACCACCCGCACGCCGGGCGGCAGCAGCGGCGGAAGCGCTGCGGCGGTCGCGGCCGCTTTGGCGCCCCTGGCACTGGGTTCCGACGGCGGCGGCTCCATCCGGATCCCGTCGGCCTGGTGCGGCGTGTTCGGGCTCAAGCCGAACCGCGACCGAGTCCCGTTGGCGCCGCACGACGACGCGTGGCAGGGGCTGAGCGTCAACGGGCCGATCGCCCGTTCGGTGGCCGATGCGGCACTGTTTCTGGACATCACGACGACTGAATCAGACAAGCCGGAGCCGCAGGGCGGCTTCGCTGCGGCGGCCGCGCGCGACCCGGGCAGACTGCGAATCGCGTTGAGCACCAAGGTGCCACCGCCCCCGCTCGCCCGGCTCGGCGAGGCGCAGCGGCGCGCGGTCGACGAGGCCGGTACGCTGCTTCGCGACCTGGGCCATCACGTCGTCACCCGCGACCCCGACTATCCACCGGCGGTGATCCACCGGTACTACCTACCGCGCTACTTCCGCGGCATCCACGACGACGTGCGATCGCTGCCGTACCCCGAGCGCTTGGAGGCGCGGACCCGCGCGATGTCGCGTATCGGTGCGCTGTTCTCCGACCGGCGTATCGCGGCGGTGCGTGCGAAGGAGGCGGCGGTGGCCGCGCGTGTGCAGTCGATCTTCGCCGACGTCGACGTGCTCGTCACGCCCGCCAACGCCACTGGGCCATCGCGTATCGGTGCCTACCAGCGCCGCGGCCCGGTGACAACGTTGCTGTTGGTCGCCGCGCGCGTTCCGCATCAGCAGATCTGGAATCTGACCGGCCAGCCCGCCGCGGTGCTGCCGTGGGGTTTCGACGGCGACGGTCTGCCGGTCGCGGTCCAGCTCGTCGGCCGGCCCCGCGACGAGGCTACGTTGCTGTCCCTGGCCGCCCAGATCGAAAAGGCAAGGCCGTGGGCGCAGCACCGTCCTGCGGTGTCATGACCGCCACCGCGCTCGTCCGGGTGTTTGCGGCTGCTACCGCCGCGGTGGCGTTGGCAGCCTGCGGCGGCCTGCCCGGTTCCGGTCCGGCTTCGACTGCGCCACAGCCCGGTGCGGTCAACCAGGCGCTGCTCAATGCCGGTGAAACGGCGCAGGCCGCGGTTGTCGGCGCTACGGTCATCGCCATCGAAACCGAGCGCGACAAAACCGGGTGGAAGGTCCAGGTCGTCAGCGGCGACGGCACCGAACATCAGGTTGGGGTGTCCGCCGACGGGACCAGTGTTGTCAGTGGCCCCAGCGTCGAGTCCGAGACCGCCCAGGACAAGGCCAGGCACCGCAGCCGGGTGAAAGCGGCCAAGCTCGACTACCGCCAAGCAGTCTCGGCGGTTACCGTGGCCGTTCCCGGCCGGGTTACCGAACTGAACCTGGGCAGCCACATCGGAATCACGGTCTGGGAGGCTGACGTGACGGACTCGGATAACACCGAACACACGGTGCGCATCGACGCTGCGTCTGGCGGCGTCGTGACCAAGAACTGACGAAAGGTGAACCTGTTCCGCGTTCGGCGTGGCCAACCTGGCTGAGACCGGTGCGGCTCACCGGGTCTGCACATAGGGGCAGGCCCGGTGGACATTGGGGGGCGTCTCACACATCCTGCGCGGCCGGTTTTCATCCCCGTCAACCGGCTCTTCGGATCAGTCCTCTCCGGGCCTGCTTCAGGCTCGAAGCTACACCGTCGGCCGCCGGCTATCAATGGTTTTCGCCCGGCTGATTGGCCGTCGCGTGCAGCCGAGGCGGTGACGATTTTCGCGCTCGGCGGAAACCGGTGACAATGCCGGAGTAACGGTGTAATCACGTAATTATGTATGCTGGTCGTATGCACGGCAACCGATACGGCCGCCCCGGCGGCTGGCAACAAGCGCACCAACCCGATGCCGGCGACGCCGCGGATTGGTTCGCCGGACGCCTCCCGGAAGGGTGGTTCGACGGCGATCCGACCGTCATCGTTGATCGCGAGGAGATTACGGTCATCGGTCGGCTGCCTGAACCCGAGGGCTCTGGTGAGTCCGGCGAGCCGGAGAGTTCAGCCCACGCGTCCGGGCGCATCTCGCGGTTTCGCGAGGACACCCGAGCGGAGCGTATGGATATCGCCGATGAAGCGCAGGACCGCTACGGCCGCAAAGTGTCCTGGGGCGTCGAGGTTGCCGGTCGGCGGATCCTGTTCACCCACATCGCGGTACCGGTCATGACCCGGTTGAAACAGCCCGAGCGCCGGGTGCTCGACACCCTGGTCGACGCGGGTGTGGCTCGGTCGCGCTCCGACGCGCTGGCCTGGTCGGTCAAGCTGGTCGGTGAGCACGCCGAGGACTGGCTGGCCAAACTGCGCGAGGCGATGTCGGAGGTCGACGACCTACGGGCGCAGGGTCCCGGGCTTTAAGCCACCCTGGGCCGCTAGCCGCGCGCCATCGCCCAGTAGGCGCCGCGCCGGGCCAGCAGCTCTAAGTGGCTGCCCTGCTCGACAATCCGGCCGGCCTGCATCACCACGATCAGGTCGGCATCGCGGATCGTCGAAAGCCGGTGGGCGATAACGAAGCTCGTCCGTCCCCGCCGCAGGTCACGCATCGCCTGCTGGATCAGCAGCTCGGTGCGGGTGTCGACCGAGCTGGTCGCCTCGTCGAGGACGAGCAGCTGCGGGCGGGCCAGAAACGTCCGCGCAATGGCGATCAGCTGCCTTTCACCGGCGCTGATTCCGGCCCCGTCGTCGCCGACCTGGGTCTGGTAGCCGTCGGGCAGGGTCTGCACGAACCGGTCGACGTAGGCCGCGCGGGCGGCCTCGACGATCTCGGCCTGGCTCGCTCCGGGCCGCCCGTAGCCGATGTTCTCCGCGAGGGTTCCGGCGAACAGCCAGGTGTCCTGCAGCACCATCCCGATCGGCGAGCGCAGCGAGCGCCTGCTCACCGACGTGATGTCGACGCCGTCGAGCAGAATCTGCCCGGCGTCCACGTCATAGAACCGCATCAACAGGTTGACCAGCGTGGTCTTGCCGGCACCGGTCGGCCCGACGATCGCCGCCGTGCTGCCCGGTTTCACGGTCAGCGACAGATCCTCGATCACCGGAACCCCGGGCCGGTAGCCGAAGTTCACCCGGCGGAACTCGACCAGCCCCCGTGGCTCGGAACCGTTGGGCGACAACGTCAGCGCGGTATCCGGTGCCTCCTCGGGCTCGTCCAGAAACTGGAACACCCGCTCGGCGCTGGCCGTCCCGGACTGCAGTGTGTTGTACATCGACGCCAATTGGGTCAGCGGCTGGTTGAACTGACGCACGTAAGCGATGAAAGCCTGGATGCTGCCCAGGGTGACTTGCCCGGTCGCCACCTGCAGGCCGCCGATCACCGCCACCGCGACATAGCTGAGGTTGCCGATGAACCCCGCCGCCGGCGACAACAGGCCGGAGACGAACTGAGCGCCGAAACTGGCCCGGTACAGCTCGTCGTTGCACTCTTCGAACCGGCGGCGCGCCCACTCCCGGTGACCGAACGCCGTGACCAGCGTGAATCCGCTGTAGGTCTCCTCAATGTGGGCGTTGAGCCGCCCGGTGGCTGCCCACTGGACGGCGAAGAGCCGTTGCGAGCGGCGGGTGATCGCCCGCACCGCCAACAGTGACAGCGGGACCGCCAGCAGGGTGATCGCGGCCAGCAACGGCGAGATGGACACCATCATCGCCAGCACCGTCACCACGGTCAGCACTGAGCTGAGCAGCTGGCTGATCGTCATCGACAGCGACGTCTGGGTGTTGTCGACATCGTTGGTGACCCGGCTCAACAGCTCCCCGCGCTGCCGGTGGTCGAAGTAGCTCAGCGGCAGCCGGTGCACCTTCTCCTCGACGTCGCGGCGCAACGCCATCGTCGTCCGCTGCACGATGACGTTCAACAGCCTGGCCTGCAGCCAAACCAACAGTGCGCTCAGCAGATACAGACCCAGTGCCAGCGCCAAGGTGCGGCCCACCGCGCCTAAGTCCACCCCTTTGCCCGGCACCACGTCCATCCCGGACAGCAGGTCGGCGAACGTTCCCTCGCCGCGGGCGCGGGCTGCCGCCACCGCCTGCTGCTTGGTCAGCTCGGCGGGCAGCTGTCGGCCGATCACTCCGTTGAACAACAGGTCGGTCGCGTGTCCGAGGATCCGCGGTCCGGCCACCCCGATAGCGATGCCGGCCAGCGACAGCGTGATCACCGCGGCGGTCGGCCCGCGTTGCGGGGTAAGGCGTTTCACCAGCCGAACTGCGGTGGGCAGAATGTCGCGGGACCGCACGGCGGGCTCCCGAGCGCGCGCCGGGGCGGTCACAGCGGTCCGCCCACGCGAGAGGACACCGACTGGGACTCGGCGAACGCGGCGTATGTGGGGCATCCGGCGAGCAGCGTTTGGTGGCTGCCGGCGCCGACCACACGCCCGTCATCGATGACGATCACCTGGTCGGCCTGGGTGGCGGTCGAGATACGTTGCGCCACAATGATCACCGTCGCGTCGGCCGCGACGTCGCGCAGCGCCGCGCGCACCCGCGCCTCGGTGTGCACGTCCAGCGCGGAGAACGAGTCGTCGAACAGGTAGATCGCCGGCCGGCGGATGACCGCGCGGGCGATCGCCAGCCGTTGCCGCTGCCCGCCGGAGAAGTTGGCGCCGCCCTGGGCCACCGGCGCTGCCAGCTCGTCGTCGTGGGCCGCGACGAACCCGTCGGCGGCGGCCACCCGCAGCGCTTGCCACATCTGGTCGTCGGTGACGATTTCTCCGGGGGGTGCACCGTAGCGCTGGTTGTCGGCGACGGTGCCGGAGAACAGGTAGCCGCGCTGCGGCACCAGCCCGATGCTCGACGACAGCCGCTCGGGGTCGTAATCGCGCACGTCGACGCCGTCGATGAGCACCGCGCCGCCGGTGACGTCACGTAACCGGCAGATCAGCGAGATCAATGTTGACTTGCCCGACCCGGTGCCGCCGACCACCGCGGTGGTGGTGCCCGGACGCGCCTCCAGTGACACGTCACGCAGCACCGCCAGCTCGGCGCCCGGGTAGCGGAAGCTGACACCGGTCAGCCGCACCACTCCGATGGCCCCCTGCGGCGGTGAGACCGGGTGCGCCGGGGCGCTGATTGCCGGGCGGGTGGAGAGCACCTCGGTGATCCGCTCGGCGCACACCGAGGCCCGCGGCAGGATCGCCAGCATCGTCGTGGCCATCAGCACGGCCGTCAGGATCTGCAGGAAGTAGGACAAGAACGCGACCAGCGAGCCGATCTGCATCCGGCCGGCGTCGACGCGCAGCCCGCCGAACCAGATCAGCGCCACGCTGGAGCCGTTGATGATCAGCGTGGTGGCCGGCAGCATCAGCGCCTGCAGGTTGCCGGCTTTCAGCGCGGTCTCCGACAGCGCGCGGTTGGCGTCGGCGAAGCGGTCCCGTTCGGTGGGCTCCCGGACGAACGCGCGGATGACCCGGATCCCGGCGAGCTGGTCGCGCAGCACCCGGTTGATGTTGTCGATCAGAGCTTGCAGGCGGCGAACGACCGGCACCATCCGTGCCACGATCGCGGAGTTGGCCACCGCCAGCAGCGGCACGCTGACTCCCAGCAGCCAGGACAGCTCGACGTCTTGGTGCACAGCCATCAGCACGCCGCCGATGGCGGTGATCGGCGCGGCCACCAGCACCGTGGCGCTTAACTGCACCACAATCTGAATCTGGCGGACGTCGTTGGTGGTGCGGGTCAGCAACGACGGTGCCCCGAACCGGGTTGTTTCACCCTCCGAGAAGCCGGTGATATGGGAGAACATCGCCCAGCGCAGGGCGCGGCCGAAACCGGTGCCGGTGCGCGCGGCGCAATACATCGCCGCGACGCTGCAGGCCACCTGCAGTCCGGTCACCGCCAACAGCACCGCACCGAGCCGCACGATGACGGCGGTGTCACCGCGGGCTATGCCGTCGTCGATGATCGTGGCGTTGACGGTCGGCAGGTAGAGCGACGCCAGCGCGGCGATCAGCTGCAGCGCCATCACCGCCGTAACCAGCCACCGGTACGGCCCGATGTAGCAGCGCAGCAGCGCCGAGAGCATCTGGTAACTGTCGCACACCGCGCGGCCGGTCGGTGGCCGGTCTTTGGCCAGCCCCTGACACGAACGGACTGCTCACCCGGTGTGTCATGGTTGAGCGGTGATGGTCAAGCTACAGTGCATCGTGTGACCAGCAGAAGGTGCCGATAGCGTGCGCCCCACCATGACGACACGGGCGGCGTTTGCTGCCGCGGCCGCGACCGTGATGTCGTTGGCGACCGGATGCTCCGATTCCGGCTCGACCGGTCCCCAGTCCACCGGCTCGCCGGGATCGGGATCGGGGTCGGCGGAGGGCCAGCACGGGCCGATGTTTCCGCAGTGCGGAGGCATCAGCGACCAGACCGTCACCGAGCTGACCAGGGTGACCGGGCTGGTCAACACCGCGCAGAACTCGGTGGGCTGCCAGTGGTTGGCCGGCGGCGGTATCTCTGGCCCGCATTTCTCCTTCTCCTGGTATCGAGGCAGCCCGATCGGGCGGGAACGTAAGACCGAGGAGCTGTCGCGGACCAGCGTCGAGGATGTCAACATCGACGGCCACAGCGGATTCATCGCGATCGGCAACACCGCGCCCACGCTGGGCGACAGCCTGTGCGAAGTGGCGATCCAGTTCTCCGACGACTTCATCGAATGGTCGGTGAGCTTCGCCCAGAAGCCCTTCCCGGATCCGTGCGACGTCGCCAAAGAGCTCACCCGCCAGTCGATTGCGAACGCGAAATGAGGCGTCCGGTGCCGGTCCGGGTGCTCGCCGCCGCGGCGTCGGCGGTGGCGCTGGTCGTGCTGATGACGCTGACCGGCTGCTCAAGGGAGGTGGGCGGCGCCGCCGTCAAGGCGGGCGTCGGCGATGCGCCCCGCAACGACAACTCCGAACGGCAGTATCCGAACCTGCTCAAGGAGTGCGAGGTGTTGACCACCGACATCCTCGCCAAGACCGTGGGCGCCGACCCGTTGGACATCCAGAGCACGTTTGTCGGCG
>NZ_JBYCLE010000099.1:0-3028 GCF_057473765.1 Mycobacterium sp. TH-M106
TGCGCAGCCGCTTCGACCTGCCGGTGCACGTGCACACCCACGACACCCCCGGCGGGCAGCTGGCAACCTATGTGGCGGCCTGGCGCGCCGGAGCCGACGCGGTCGACGGGGCGGCGGCCCCGCTGGCGGGCACCACCAGCCAGCCGTCGCTGAGCTCGATAGTGGCGGCCGCTGCCCACACCGGCTACGACACCGGGCTGTCGCTGACTGCGGTCTGCGACCTGGAACCCTACTGGGAGGCGGTGCGAAAGGAGTACGCGGCGTTCGAATCCGGGCTGGCGGGCCCGACCGGGCGGGTGTATAACCATGAGATTCCCGGCGGTCAGTTGTCCAACCTGCGTCAGCAGGCGATCGCGCTGGGCCTGGGGGAGCGGTTCGAAGAGATCGAAGAGAGCTACGCCGCCGCAGACCGGGTGCTCGGCCGGCTGATCAAAGTCACGCCGACGTCGAAGGTGGTCGGCGATTTGGCGTTGGCGCTGGTCGGCGCCGAAGTGAGTGCCGACGAATTCGCCGCCGACCCGGCGCTGCTGGACATCCCGGAATCGGTGTTGGGATTTCTGCGAGGCGAGTTGGGCGACCCGCCCGGCGGCTGGCCGGAACCGCTGCGCAGCACCGCGCTGGCCGGCAGGGGTCCGGCCCGTCCCGTGCAGCAGCTCTCCGCCGACGACGAGGCATTGCTGGCCCTGACTGGACCGAAGCGGCAGGCGGCTCTGAACCGGCTGCTGTTTCCTGGCCCGACAAAGGAATTCGAAGCGCACCGCGAACGCTACGGCGACACCTCGCAACTATCGGCCAACCAGTTCTTCTACGGCCTTCACCAGGGTGAGGAGCACCGGGTCCGGCTGGAACGCGGAGTGGAGCTGCTGATCGGCCTGGAGGCCGTCTCCGAACCCGACGAGCGCGGCGTGCGCACGGTCGTGTGCATCATCAACGGCCAGCTGCGGCCGGTAGAGGTGCGCGACGCCAGCATCGCCAGCACCGTCCCGGTCGCCGAAAAAGCCGACCGGACCAACCCAGGCCACATCGCCGCACCATTCGACGGGGTGGTCACCGTGGGGGTGTCGGACGGCGACGTCGTTGAGGCCGGGCAGACCGTCGCCACCATCGAGGCGATGAAGATGGAGGCTGCGATCACCGCACCGGCCGCCGGCACCGTGCAACGGGTGGCGGTGTCGGCCACCGCACAGGTGGAAGGCGGCGACCTGCTGGCGGTGATCGACTGACCCGCATCGTCGCCGGCGCCGCCGGCGGCCGGCGCATCAGGGTTCCGCCGCGGGGCATCCGGCCAACCACCGAGCGGGTGCGCGAGGCCTTGTTCAACGTGCTCTCTGCGCGGATGGAGCTGAACGGGATCTCGGTGCTCGACCTCTACGCCGGGTCCGGGGCGCTGGGGTTGGAGGCGCTGTCGCGGGGTGCCTCTTCGGCGCTGTTCGTGGAGTCGGATCGGGGTGCGGCCGAGGCCGTCGCCGCTAACATCGCCGCCCTCGGATTGGCCGGTGCGACGCTGCGCCGGGCCCCGGTGTCTTCGGTGCTGGCCGGTGGTGCCGAATCTCCGGTGGATCTGGTGCTGGCCGACCCGCCCTACGACGCGGCTGCCGCCGAGATCGACACTGTGCTGCTGTTGTTGGTCTCCGGAGGCTGGGCCGGGCCGGGCACCGTCGTGATCGTCGAGCGGGCCGCATCGAGTCCTGCGGTGAGCTGGCCCGACGGTTTCACGCCGTGGCCGTCGCGGCGTTACGGCGACACCCGGCTGCAGCTGGCCGAGCGCTTGTGAGCAAGCGTGTAGCGTCGTCGGTCATGAGCGGCGCGGTATGCCCGGGTTCGTTTGACCCGGTGACCCTGGGCCACGTCGACGTCCTGGAACGTGCCGCCGCGCAGTTCGACGAGGTGATCGCGGCCGTGCTGATCAACCCGGCCAAGAAGGGCATGTTCAGCCTGCACGAGCGCATCGAGATGCTGCAGGAGTCCACCGCGCATCTGCCCAACCTTCGGGTGGAGCCGGGCGATGGTCTGGTGGTCGACTTCGTCCGGGCCCGCGGGCTGACCGCCATCGTCAAGGGGCTGCGCACCGGCACCGACTTCGAATACGAACTGCAGATGGCGCAGATGAACAAGCACATCGCCGGGGTGGACACGTTCTTCGTGGCGACCACACCGCGGTATTCGTTTGTGTCGTCGTCGCTGGCCAAGGAGGTGGCCTCGATGGGCGGCGACGTGTCGGACCTGCTGCCCGAGCCGGTGAACCGGCGGCTGGCCGAGAAGTTGGGCTCGTAAAGCAACCTGTCCTGTACGTGACGTACAATATGTACGTGTCTGCTTCGGTGTGGTTTGACAGCATGACCGACGGGCGTGCACACCTGCGCGAGCTTCTCGACGCCGCCGCCCGCGGTTTCCCGGCGGGGCTGCGACGAGATCAGGCCGGGTTCGCGCTCGTCGACGCCGCGCGGCTGCGGCAGCTACTCGCGACCTACTCCCGCAGCCCGGAGGCCGTCGCTGAAGCCGGGGGATGGTCGGTCTTCATCCCGGGCACCCCGGTCGCCGCGGACGGGTCAAGCTTCGACGAGGCGGTGGACGAGATGGTGGACGCGCTACGCGAGTATGCAGCCGACTGGGTCGACCACCTGTCGACGGCGCCGAACCATGCGAACAACTGGTGGCTGGTTCAGTTGGTTGCCTTGTCCACGGACGACGAGTTGGCCGAATGGCTTACCGCCGGCCAACTCGCCCATCAGGCATGAGTTGGCCGGCGCCGACCCGAGCCGATCACGACAAGTTCTGCCGAATCGAGGGCTGGGCACGCGTCCGCGATGCCACCGGGCGCACCGGGATGCACCACATCACGTACGAGCTCGCGTTGCCGGATGGCGGGATCTTGCGGACCCGCGTCTCGCACCCGCCGAACCGGACCAGCTACGGCGCACGCATGTGGGCCCACATCCTGCGGGACCAACTGTGCGTCGACGAGGCGACGTTCTGGGCGGCGGTCCGCGACGGCATCCCGCCACAGCGTGCCCGCCCCGACCGGCCC
>NZ_JBYCLE010000100.1:0-3201 GCF_057473765.1 Mycobacterium sp. TH-M106
TCGGTTGCGGCGACAGCCGGGTGGCCGCCGAGATCATCTTCGACCAGGGTCTGGGCGACATGTTCGTGGTGCGCACCGCCGGGCACGTCATCGACTCGGCGGTGCTGGGCTCGATCGAGTTCGCGGTGGTGATGCTCGGCGTCCCGCTGATCGTCGTCCTCGGCCACGACAGCTGCGGGGCGGTCAAGGCGGCGCTGTCGGCGCTCGACGACGGCGCGGTGCCCGGCGGTTACCTGCGTGACGTGGTGGAACGGGTGGCCCCGTCGATTCTGCTGGGCCGGCGCGACGGGCTGAACACCGTCGACGAATTCGAAGCGCGGCACGTCAACGAGACGTCCGCACAGCTCATGGCTCGTTCGACCGCGATCTCCGAACGGGTCACGACGGGCTCGCTGGCGATCGCCGGCGTCACGTACCACCTGGCGGACGGGCGGGTGATGCTGCGCGGCCATCTCGGCGACATCGGCCAATCGGTGCCGGAGTAGCCGCTGAAGGTCACAACGCGGCTACGACACGCCGATAACGGTCGCACGAACCACGGTGACCTGGGCCTACCGTGAGGACGTGCTGGATTTCGAACCGCAGGGTCCGCTGCCTCCGCAGATCTACTGGCGCCGTCGGGGGTTGGCACTAGGTATTGCGGTGCTCGCGATCGGGGCGGTGGTGGCGCTCATCGTCACCGTTCTGCACAGCGGTGCGAGCGCCGACCCCGCCGGCAAAGCGGAGAAAGCAGGGAACTCGGTCGCCGCACCGGGTTCCAACCCCGCTGACCGGCCACCACAGCAGGAGGCCAAGACACCCGTCGTCCCGCCGGAGACACAGCAACAGCCGCCCACTGCCACCCCGACCGCTGCGGTGGCACCGCCCCCGGTGCTCAAGGCCGGTGACGACTGCCCCGATTCGACGCTGGCCGTCAAGGGCTACACCAGCCAGCCCCGATACACGGTGGGCGAGCAGCCGAAGTTCACCATGGTCGTCACCAACATCGGCCTGGTGGCCTGCAAACGCGACGTCGGGGCGGCGGTGCTGGCCGCCTATGTCTACTCATTGGACAACCAGAGACTATGGTCCAACCTGGACTGCGCGCCGTCAAACGAGACGTTGGTCAAGACGTTCGACCCGGGCGAGCAGGTGACGACCTCGGTGACGTGGACCGGTATGGGATCAGCGCCGCAGTGCCCGCTGCCGCGGCAACCGATCGGGCCGGGGATTTACAACCTCGTCGTGCAGCTGGGGAACCTGCGTTCGGCGACGTTGCCGTTCATCCTGGCTGAGCCGTCGCCTCCGCCTAACGCGCCACCGCCCGAAGGTGCGCCGGCGTCCGACGAGCCATCCGCAGCTGAGACGCCGTCAGGCGGCAACTAGATCGAACAGCCGGGGCTTGCCAGGGCCTCACCTGACTGCCAGCGACACGCCGAAGTCACCGGCCGGATCGGTCCACCACCGGGTGCGCCGCAGTCCGGCTGCGGCCAGTTCCGCCGCTACCTGCTCCGGCCGGAATTTGCAGGACACCTCGGTGAGCATCTCCTCGCCGGCGGTGAACTCGACGCCGAGGTCCAGCGCGCCGATCCACACCCGCTGCGGCCGCGCGGCGCGCAGCCACATCTCCATCTGCTCCGCGTCGGCGTTCCACCGCGCCACATGGGCGAACGCGGGCAGGTCGAAATCGGCGTCCAGCTCCCGGTTGACCACGGCGAGCACATTGCGGTTGAACGCCGCCGTCACGCCGGCGGCATCGTCGTAGGCGGGGACCAGCCGGCCGGCGTCTTTGACCAGATCGGTGCCGAGCAGCAGGCTGTCCCCCGGGCGCAGCACCGCAGCCAGGGCGGCCAAGAAACCGGCCCGCGGTCCGGGCGTGAGGTTGCCGATCGTCGAGCCCAAGAACGCGAACAGCCTTCGGCCGGCGTCGGGAATCTCGCCCAGGTGGTGTTGGAAATCGCCACAGACCGCCTCGACCCGCACCCCCGGATACTCCCGCTGAATCGCGGCACCGGCCGATTCCAGCACACGCACGTCGACATCGAACGGGATGAAGCGGCGCAGCGACCCGGCCGCTCGATACGCATCCAGCAGCATCCGGGTCTTCTCCGAAGTGCCGCTGCCCAGTTCGACCAGCGTGTCGGCCCCGGTCAGAGACGCGACCTCGGCCGACCGGGCACGTAGGATCTCAGCTTCCGCGCGGGTCAGATAGTACTCCGGCAACTGGGTGATCTGTTCGAACAGGTCACTGCCGGTGGCATCGTAGAACCACTTGGGCGGCAACGACTTCGGTTTTCTTCCCAGCCCCAGGCGCACGTCGTCGCAGAGCGCCCGGTAGACGGCGTCGGCGGCCAGGTGATTGGAGAGTGAGACCGTCACCGGAATCCTTCCAGTGACGTCGCCACCAGTGGTTGCACCGTCACTTGCTCGGGAGTGGCCAACACCAGATGGCGATCGGGTATGTCCACCCAGCGTGGGTCATCGTCATAGGGCTCACTGGCCAGCACCACACCGTCGGCCCCGTGCAGCATCGACAAGGTGTCCCCCCACGTCGTCGCCAGCAGGCGAGACCCGTTGGCGGCCAAGATGTTCAACCGCGCACCTGGATCAGCGGCCCCGAGTTCCACGATGGTGTCGCCCAGCGCATCGAGTCCGCGGGCAAAGATCGAAGCGGCCAGTATCGCGCTGTCACACACCGATTCGGTTGCCGCACAGGTGGGCAGTGCGGCGCGGTCGACGACGCCGTTGTGCGACAGCAGCCATTGGCCGTCGCTGAACGGCGCTGTCGCGCTGGCTTCGATCGGCATGCCGGCGCTGGCCGAACGGACCGCGGCCAACGCGCAATGGGTGCGCAGCGCGGGTGCCACCGACGCGAACGACGCATCGCCCCACAGCGGGGCCGCGCTGCGCCATCGTCGCGGCATCGTGCCGTCGAAAAACCCCACGCCCCAGCCGTCGGCGTTCATCGAGCCGTGCTGTTGGCGGCGCGGCGCGTAGGACTGCACCAAAAGCCCGTACGGCGGGTCGAGGACCAGCTCCGCCAGCGAGCGCGGCTCACCGAGCCAGGCCAGATGCCGGCACATCAGGCCGTGTCCTCGACGTCCCAGGCCAGCCGGACGCCGGCGAAGATCTGCCGCCGGTACGGGTGGTCCCAGTTGCGGAAGCTGGGCCGCAGGATCTCGCCCGCGACGGCCCACGACCCGCCGCGCAGCACCCGGTAGT
>NZ_JBYCLE010000101.1:0-9644 GCF_057473765.1 Mycobacterium sp. TH-M106
CTTGCAGGCCATCGAAGGCAGGCTGCACGGTATCCAAGGCGACCTGCACGGCATCGAGGGCGACCTGCAAGCCCTGCCGGGCCACGGGTGAGGCGGCGACCCGAAACCCGCGTCCCCCCGGGAGTTTCGTCGCGCTCCAGCCGGCTGCCGACTGAGTGCGCCCGAAGGGATTCGAACCCCCAACCGTCTGGCGTATCCGACCGGCAGGAGACCGTCCGGGTTCGTCCGTTAATGTATTGCGGCACAACAGTTTCTGTAGGTACAGCGTCCGTGCTAAACCGGTTGAATCCGGGCGGATTTATCGGGTTTGTATCAGTAAAGTGGAGACTGGTGAAGGGCGCCAGCGTTTGCTGCCAATGGTGTCCGTGGGGCGCCTGGGGGTTGCGCATGTCCACTCGGCCGCCATCCGCGGCGGGCAGGCCGAGGTTGCCTGAAGCCAGGGCGCTCGGAACCCGTAACACGAGAAGATCCGCCTGCGAATCTCCTGTAAATGCCTCAGGTTGTAGACACTTCTGCCACACGCTCAGTCCACACTCCCGGTAGGAGCGAAACCACTCCGAACTACCGAATAGCAGGGGCGCAATGAACAGAGCAGCGTCTGACAATCCTCTCGGCCTGGGCCTAGTTATCGTCGGTGCCGTCGCGATTGCTATCTCGACGTTCTTGCCGCTTGTCGAACCGATAGTCACATTTAGCAGGGTTGCCGACAATACTCTTATCCAGCACGACGGCTGGACGCTCGTCGCGCTTGCCTTGGGTATCGCCGTTAGCGGCTATCGGCTTAGCCGGGGCAGGTGGTCGGTTCGATGGTTACCTATCGTGCTGTGCGTCGTGGCTGCGCTGTTGGCCGTCGGCTATGTCACTAACAAGGACTTGCGGACTCTTTATCCAGTCGGTCCCGATGGAAACCCCATCACTACTCAGCCGGGGACGCTCGCGGACTTCGGCATCGCCATCTATGTTGCGGGGGCGGGCGTTGCCGCGGCATCCGTTGGCTCGCTATTGCTTTTGCGAATCGCGAAGCAAGCTCTAGAAGCTGCAGATGAAGAGTTGGTGGACTCGTGGGCTTCGGAGAATAGAGGGGCGACAACGAAGAAGTGCCTCGATTGCGCCGAGACGGTGCTCGCCGACGCCAGGGTATGCAAGCACTGTGGGTACCGCTTCGCTCCCGCCCCGGTAGCCAGTTCCGACACTGCGACCAAGTCGTCTGTACCTACTCAGCCAAGACGGCGACCGGCCTCGAACGGCGTGCCTGAAAGCCTGGGAAGAGCCCCGATACCGATAGGGAGTCCAAGCGCAAGCGACCTGCAAGTGGGTCATCGGGTGCGCGTGGTTTTATCCGGCGATGATTTCGACGGGAAGGTTGGCACGGTTAAGAGAATTCTCGACGACGGCGACGTGGAGGTGAAATTTGGGCCTCTTTCGGGCACTTACTGCTTTGGGCACGACGAACTCAAGCCCATTTAGAACGGCCCGGAGAATGGCGACTGCGTATCGCGTGGGCGCGGTCAGGCAGGACAGCGAGTACCTGGCCGTGACGGTCAGGGGCCATGGATGGTCGCGACGGTCAACTTGGGCGGGCATCCCACGCCGGATGTTGAGGTAGCCGACTGGCCCGACCGACAGCCAAAAGTCGTAGCGAGCTACGGGCATCGACGTATCGTCTTCCGTATGACCGTGGTTGAGGCCGTGGATGTCGTCGAAGTCGAAACGGAGCGATAAGCCCGTTCAGGTTCTGGGCCTGATCCACCAGCGCGGCGACAAACGTCCCTGCGGAATCTGTGGGGTCACGAAGCGGATGTCGCAGGCACACGTCCCGCCGCGCTGCGCTGGCAACGAGATGTTAGTCAAGCGGTACCGCCTGATTGCGAACAAACACGTGGTCGGTTCGGGTCGCCAAGACCTTGGCGGAATTTACCTGTACGGCCTGTGCAAGGACTGCAACAGCGACGCTGGCAAATACGACGGGGCCTACGGCCACTTCGCCGAGGCACTACGCCCACTTTGGGTGAAGCCCTGGCAAATAGAGGTCTTGCCGCTGATCTCGACGCCATCTATTACATTCGACCCCGGCGCGGTCATCCGCTCGATCCTGTTGGGTATGTGCGCCACCGGGCCGATCATCCACCAGCGTTGGCCCGATTTCCCGTCTCAGCTCATGAGTGGAAGTCCGCTACAGACGCCGCCAGAGATTCGCCTCTACTTGGCGCTGGCGCGAGGTGTGTCTGCCCGTGTCGCGGGACCGATGTTCGGCCAACACGTACGCGGGCCGCATTTGCGCCGCAGCGCCTCAGGGGCGCCGTTGGGCATCAGCGCTGTTGCTACCGTCTACTTCCCTCCACTGGCATGGGAATTGGTCCATGCGCGAGAAACAGCACTTACGCAGGACCGGTGGGTGGACGTCAGCAGCTGGACTGCCTTCAAGCCTGGCGGAGCCCACGTTTTGCATGACCTGGTGCCTGCGCTGCCGGTTGTCTGCCACCCGAGGCATCACCCGGATCGTGACGAGGGCTGGGTCGAGCTGCTCAGCACCGAGATATGCCCTATCGTCGAGTGCGCAAATATCGAAGGGGGACCCCCTGACCCACTTGCGCCAACGCTCAACGAGCGGCGGCAAGTCAGCATGGACGAGTTCGGCGAAATCCTTCGGCGGATTCCAGTCGACGTCCCAAGCGGCTTCGGATGATCCTGTCTGGGATGTACGGCCTGGCGGTGCGCCACGACGTGCTCTCGATCAATCCGATTCGGGAAGCACGCACCCGGAAGACGACCCTCAAGGCGGCACGGGCGGCGACTTCGGCGGAATTCGAGCAAGTCCGCTCCGCCGTGCGCGCCTATGCTGCCCGGAAGAGTTCAGGTCCGCGGCCGGGGCGGCTGCTGCCCGCATTCGTGGAGCTATTGGCAGCTACCGGTGCGCGACCCAATGAAGTGTTAGGTATGCGTTGGTCAGAGGTTGACCTCTTGGCGGAACCTCCCACGGCGACGATCACAGGCACACTGATCGACCACGGCAGAATCAAGGGCAAGCCCCTTCATCGCCAGGACGCCTGCAAGGGAAATGCTCCTCCACACACGGTGGTGTTACCGCGGTTCGGTGTCGAAGCCCCCACGACCTTGGTTGGTGAATCAGGGATGGACGGACCCGTCTTTACCAACCGCGACGGCAACTGGACATCGCTAGCCAAAATGCGGAGATCGCTGCGCGCCGCGCTGCCTGATGACCTCGCGTGGGTTACTCCAAACTCATTCCGGCGAACGGTGGCCACCGTCGTCCGGGATGCATTGGGTGTTGAGCAGGCACAACAACAGCTCTCCCACGCCAAACTGGCTACCACCGAAGCCCACTACCTTCAGCGCCAGACGCGCGGACCGGATGTTCGTGCTGTGCTCGACAAATTTGCTGGTCAGCGAAGTGTCGGCTGAAAGTATCAGGACAGTATCAGATCGCGGAAGTTTCGACCGCTCCAACGTTTGATCGAAGGCCCGCTACATGCATATATCGTGCGCCCGAAGGGATTCGAACCCCCAACCTTCTGATCCGTAGACACGGGCGGAGGGCGTGATCAGGCGTGATACGAGTTCTGTTGCCGTGTGGGCGGAGGTGTCGGGGAGCCCGACTGTCGTCATCGTTGTCGTCAGAAGTGTCGTCAGCTCACGATGCGAAGCCACCGGAACCACCGACTTCTACGAGATCATCGGCGAACGCCACCGCGCCGCGTCAACCATCATCACCAGCAACCGCGAACCCCCGACATCTGACCATGATGGCTGGCCCCCGCCTGGCCCAGTCCGCGATGATAGTCGTTGTCGGTATAGACCGCTTGGGCCGCGATGCCGCTGAGGTAATGGGTACGATTCGCGACCTTGGAGAGCGCGGGATCGTGCTCCGCTCGCTTCGCGAAGGCATTGACGCGTCGAACGCCACAGGCCGGATGGCGGCCGGCGTCTTGGCAAGCCTCGCGGAGCTTGAGTTGGAGTTGGGCCGGGAGCGTCGCTCCGCGGCGCGTGAAGCGCGTCGGGCTCGCGGCCAGCACATCGACAGACCCAAAGCGCTTGATGAGAAGAAGGCCGTGCTGGCACAGCGGATTCACGCCAGCGGGGACCGGAAAGTACAATCGCCGCTGCCTTCGGTATCAGCCGTGCGACGGTCTATCGGGTGCTCGCCGGGTAATCAGGCAGACTGCGGATGCCGGTAGATCCCCTCGGGGAGGGACCCCCGCCTACCGCCACCGCCATGCCTTAAAACGGCCCACGTCCTCTCTCTCCGCCAAAATGAGGCCATCGCGCCAGCTCCGGCCGAGCATTTGCGGCGTGACGCACGGTCATCTACTCATTTTCTGACGTGCGTCTGGCGTATTGCATGGTTCACTAACCCCGCAGAGGAGAGGGTGAGTGTGGTCACCTGACTTGGCCCCACTTTGGTCGGTGTTCTTCACCAATTTTGGCCCCGGTGGGTGGGTGACCGTTTCCGGCCGGGTGGGGCGGTGTGTCGTCACGAATTTTGGCCCCACCCTCGTTCAGATCTCTCCTGTCGCACCGTCGTCGTTGGCGGTCGTCAGGGAGGTCGGTCAGGATGCGGTCACGCGTGGCACTGTTCGAGAAGATCAGGAGGGACCGGCGGCTGGAGGGCTTGTCGATCCGTGAGTTGGCGGATCGTCATGGCACCCATCGGCGAACGGTGCGCCAGGCCCTCGAGGATGCGGTGCCGCCGCCGCGCAAGGCCTATCCGGCGCGGCCCCGGCCGGCGATCGACGAGTGGGTGTCGGTGATCGACGCGTGGCTGCTCGCCGATAAGGACGCTCCGCGCAAGCAACGCCACACCGCGCGGCGGATCTGGCAGCGGTTGGTCGCCGAGCACGGGGCTACGTGCGCGGAGGTGACGGTGTCGCGTTACGTCGCGCGTCGGCGGGTCGAGTTGGGACTCGACCACCAGGAGGTGTCGGTCCCGCAGGCCCATGAGGCCGGTGCCGAAGCCGAGGTCGATTTCGGTGAGTTCTACGCCACGATCGCCGGACTGGTGGTCAAGTGCTGGATGTTCGTGATGCGACTGTCCCACTCGGGCAAAGCATTTCACGTCGCGTTCGCCACCCAGGCGCAGGAGGCATTCCTGGAGGGTCACGTCCTGGCCTTCGAGTACTTCGGCGGGGTGCCGGCCCGGATCCGCTACGACAACCTCAAACCCGCCGTCATCCGGGTCCTCAAGGGCCGCGACCGTACCGAGTCCGAACGGTTTACTGCGCTGCGCAGCCACTACGGGTTCGACTCGTTCTTCTGCCGCCCCGGGGTCGAGGGCGCGCACGAGAAGGGCGGAGTGGAAGGTGAGATCGGCCGCTTCCGGCGACGCCACCTCGTCCCGGTCCCCAAGGTCGCCTCCCTGGCCGAGCTCAACGAGGTGATCGCCACTGCCGACGTCCTCGACGACGACCGGGTGATCACCGGGCGCCCGATCACCGTCGGGGCGGCATTCGCCGCCGAAGCCGCTGCGTTGATGGAGTTGCCGGACGAGGGGTTCGACTGCGCGAGGCTGCTGCACGCACGGGTCGACAATCGGGCCAGAGTGTCTGTGCGGCAATGCTTCTACTCTGTTCCGGCCCGCTACGCCGGGCGGCGTCTGCCGGTGCGTCTGGCCGCCCGGACCGTCGAGATCTACGACGGGCCCCGACTGGTGGCCCGCCACGAACGCGCGGCCGGACGCTACGTGGAAGTCCTGTGCCTGGATCACTATCTGGAAGTCCTGGCGAGAAAGCCCGGCGCCCTGCCCGGGGCGACCGCACTGGCCCAGGCCAAAACCCGCGGCGTGTTCACCGGCAGCCACCAGTCCTACTGGGATGCCGCCCGAACCGCCCGCGGCGACGCCAAGGGAACCCGCGCACTGATCACCGTCCTGCTGGCGCACCGCAGCCTGCCGGCCGCCGCGCTGATCACCGCGATGGACCGCGCGGTCACCTCGGGATGCCTGGACCCCGAGGCGGTGATCATCGACGCCCGCCGTGACACCACCCCGTTGGCGCCGATCGCCGCGATCGGCGCCCTGGCCCGCTACGACCGGCCGGCACCGTCGCTGACCGACTACGACGACCTGCTGACCGGAAGTGACTCATGACCACCACCGCTGCAAAACCGGCGACCGCTGATGCCGCCGCCCAAGCCTCCATCGGCGCCGCGGCACGCGAGCTGCACCTGCCCACGGTGCGTACTGAATCCGCCCGCCTGGCCGAGATCGCTGACCGGGAACGCCACACCCATTTGCGTTACCTCGCCGAAGTCCTGGCCGCCGAGGTCGACGACCGCACCGAACGGCGCCGCGCCCGGCGCATCAACGACGCCAAGTTCCCGCGGCTGAAACGGTTGGCGGAGTTCAACATTGACGTCGTACCCACCATCACACCAGCGCTGCTGGGGCAACTGGCCGCCGGCCACTACATGGATGCCGGCGAGCCAGTCGTGCTGCTCGGGGATTCCGGAACCGGCAAGTCCCATCTGCTCATCGGGCTGGGGCTGGCGGCCTGCGAACAGGGCCGCCGGGTCCGCTACGTCACCACCGCGCAACTGGTCAACGAACTCGTCGAAGCCGCCGACGAACGGGCCCTCTCCCGCGTCGTGGCCCGATACGGACGCCTCGATCTGCTCTGCCTCGACGAACTCGGGTACGTCCAAATCGACCCTCGCGGGGCCGAATTGCTCTTCCAGATCATCACCGAACGCGAAGAACGCGCCTCGGTGGCGATCGCCACCAACCTGCCCTTCAGCGAGTGGGGCACCGTCTTCCCCGACCCCCGCCTCGTCGCCGCCATCGTCGACCGCGTCACCTTCAACGCCCACATCCTCGAGACCGGCACCAAGTCCTACCGACTACGCACCAGCAAGACCGCCACCCGAGCCAAACGCGCCGACTGACGAGGGTGGGGCCAAAATTCATGACGCGGATTCCAGTGAACGTCGCAACACCGAGGTTATGCGGAGGTTGCGGTGGGAGCAGAGCGGAAGACCCGGCCACGTGGACGCCCAAGTGGCGGAATGCTGGTCGAGGAGCAGGAGTGGTTCGGTCGGCTGATTGCGCAGGGGGTAGGTAACTCCGAGGCGTGCCGGATTGTGGGAATCGACCGCAGAACAGGGACACGCTGGCGCTACGGACGCACAAGTCGCAATGTTGCCGGCGAGTCGGTGCACTATCCACCGGTGAAGCTCACAGCTGCCGCTCCCCGGCATCCTCGATATCTGTCGCTGGACGAGAGGACGGCGATCGCCGATCTGAAGCGCGCCGGAGTCGGTGTGTGCGCCATCGCCGAGGAGCTGGGCAGGGCGGCCTCGACGGTCTCTCGGGAGCTGCGCCGCAACGCTGACGATCAGGACCGCTACTTGCCCGCCACGGCGGAGCGACTTGCAGTCGAGCGGCAATCCCGGCCGTCGCGGACACGCCGCGTAGCACATGACGAGCAACTCCATGGTGTCGTCGCAGATCTGTTGGGCAAGCGGTGGAGTCCTGAACATGTTGACGACGGTCGAAATGTAGGCCGGTGGCGACGGTTGAAAAGTAGGCCACGTGGTCGTGGTTATTGTGCCGTGTTGTCTGCCCGGGCGGAGGGCAGGGTGTCGATTCCGGTGTCTTTTAGGCGGTAGCTGGACCCTTTGAGGGTCAGGACTTCGGCGTGGTGAACGATGCGATCGATCATCGCGGCGGCAACGACTTGGTCGCCGAAGACGTCGCCCCAGCGGGCGAAGGGCAGGTTGGAGGTCAGGATCAGCGAGGCGTGTTCGTAGCGGCTGGAGACGAGTTGGAAGAACAGGTTGGCAGCGTCCTGCTCGAACGGGATGTAGCCGACCTCGTCGACGACGAGCAGCCCTATACGGCGCAGCTTGGCCAACTCGGCGGGCATGCGCCCGGCGTTGTGAGCAGCCTTGAGGCGGGCGACCCAGTCCACGGCAGTGGCGAAGGCGACGCGGTGGCCGGCTTGGGCGGCCTTGATCGCCAGCCCGATCGCCAGATGTGTCTTGCCTGTGCCGGGTGGGCCGAGCAGCACCACATTGCTGGTCTTGGCCAAGAAAGCGCCGGTGCCTAGGTGGGCAATCACGTCCCGGTTCAGTGCCGGCTGGTGGTCGAAGTTGAAGTCCTCCAACGACTTACGGGTCGGAAACCCTGCCGAGCGAACTCGGATAGCTGCTCCGGAAGCCTCGCGGGCGGCGACTTCGCGTGAGAGAACCGCGGCCAGGTACTCCTCATGGCTCCAGCCGCCGTCGCGGGCTTGCTCGGCCAGCCGTGCCGCTGATTCCCGGATGCGCGGCGCCTTGAGCGCCCGCGCATAGTGCAGCACCGCTTTGATCGGATCCTCGGCCATGATTACGCCACCTCACCGTCGGTGCCGGCACCGGTGAAGTCGACTCCGAAGGCGCGGTCGTAGTCGCCCAGATCGCGCACCGGATGGTCAGGCTCTGTCCGGCGGGCGCCTTGTTGGAACTGGCGACGCAGCCTCGACGCGGTCTCGACATGGGCGGGATCGGTCAGGGTCTGACGAACAGCCCAGCAGCGGTCATGGCTGGCCAGCAGACCTCCATGCCGGGTCACGACCACCTCCCGCAGGCTGGAGCGCACGTCGACGAGCTGACCGATGGCCGTCGGGTCGACCGAGTAATCGTTACCGCACACCCGCACGTAGTAGTCGCGGCCCAGCCGCACCGAGGTGACGGTGTCGACGATCGGGGCGACCGGCGGCAGGGCCAGCATCGCATCCCGATCGGAATCGAGGAAATCGATCGGGCGGCCGTCGAGCGCCCGCACCGTGCGGCTGTTGGCAATCGGAAGCCACTGTCCCAGTTGAGTGTTGAAGTCCAGCGGCGAGGCGAACGTGCGGCCCGGCATGAATGAGGTCTCCAGATACCGGTTGGCCCGCTCAGCGATGCCCTTCGATTCCGGATCGTAGGGCTTGAGTTGCACCATCCGCGATCCCAGCGTGCCCATCAACGCTGTCACCGGTTCGGTGAGCCGCCCTCGGCGCCCGATACCGGCTTCGTTGTCCCACCACATCTCATGGGGCACCGCCGCCAAGCTGCCCGAGATCAGCTGCCACATCCCGGCGACCAGGTCCATCGTTTGACGCGAGGGCAGCATCACCGCGGCGATGAACCGCGAGAACGCCGCCACCATCACCAGCACTGGCAGCATGGCCTGCTGACCGAAGCCGACCGGAATCTTGACCGGTGGGAACCACAGGTCGCACTGGACCGCCCGACCTGGCGGATGGGCGAGCCGATCAACGGGATCAGCCGGCAAATACTCCGGGCGCAGGGCACGCACCCGCTCGCGGAACCACGAGATCGAACCCGTCCAGCCCACCCGCTCGGCGATCACCGTCGCCGGCATCTGCGGATAGGCCATCAACAGCGCGCGGACCTGCGGTTCGACCGCACTGATCGCCGAGACCACCGGCGCCCGCCGGTACTTCGGCGGTTCGTCGCTGGCCAACGCATCAGCCACCGTGTCACGCGCAATGCCGAGCTGCCGCGCAATAGCCCGCTGCGACAAACCCTCGCTGCGATGAAGATGCCGGATCAACGCCCAGTCCTCCAAGGAGATCACCCATCCAATCAGATCGGGTGGCCTACTTTTCGACCGTCGCTTCTGGCCTAGTTTTCAACCGTCGCCAACA
>NZ_JBYCLE010000102.1:0-11922 GCF_057473765.1 Mycobacterium sp. TH-M106
CCGTCGATCTCAGCGCTGACCAGGTCACCGATGATGTCGTTGGTCATTGTGCGGCGGCGCTGTTCGACCTGGTTGAGGAAGTAGGCTTGCAACGCGACCGACGCTCTGAGCCCCGCTTCGATGTCGGCGGCGATCGAGATCAGGTCGAGCGACAGTCGCCGGAACATGTCCAGGTCTTCCATCGGCAGCCCGAGCAGTATGGCGGTGATCCGGGTCGGAAATTCGAACGTCACCTTCCTGACCAGGTCCGCGGCGCCGTCGTTTTTGAACTCGTCAACCAGCTGTTCGCAGACCGGCCGGATGACGGTCGGTTCCCAGTGCCGCAGCGCAGCGCCACGGAACGCTTTAGCCACCAGGTTGCGGTGCTTGTGATGCTCCTTGCCGCTCATCGCCAGGATGGTGTGGCCGATCACCAGCCCGATCGTCTTGTCGTAGTTTTCCGTGCTGAACGCCCCGTCGTCGTTGCGGAACGCCTGGAACACATCGTCGTAGCGGAACAGGGTCCATTCGTCGTCGGCCATCAGTTCGGGAGGAGCCTGCTCGTGGTGTTGCATCACGCTGCCGCGCCAGACCGGCTCGGTGCGCCTCATCTGATTGAAGAACGGGTAGGGGCTGGTCACGCCGGTGTGGTCCAGCGTGATGGATTGGCCGTGCGGATCGGTGCTGATTGTCACCGGCGTGCCTCTCTCTGCAGCAGACTTGTCTGCGGGGGGAACATCGCTATTATAGTATAAATAGCAATTAAGCCCAAGGGTAGTTGTCGCGTCAACCCCGGAGCGGGATCATCGAACTAGGCGTCGGTACGGGAGGCGGTGATCAAGGCGATGCCGATACGTCAGTTCGTCTGCACGCTCGATGAGTTGCCGCCTGGCGCGATGAAACTGGTGGAGGCGGGAAAGTTCGGCGTCGGCGTCTACAACGTGCACGGTTCGGTGCACGCGATCGTCAATTACTGCTCCCATCAGGGGGCGCCGCTGTGCCTGGGTACCGTCGACGGCACCACCGAATACGACCCGGCTGAGCCGGACGGCGTGCGCCTGGTCCGTGATGGCCAGGTCGTGCGATGCCCGTGGCACCAATGGGAATTCGACATCACCACCGGTCAGAACGTCGCCGACCCGCAACGGCGTGTCCGCACCTACGAAGTCGATGTCACCGACGGAGAGGTCTACCTGACAGCATGAGCGACGCAGCCCCGCACAACCTGGTTATCGACACCGGCGTCCAACCGAATTTCCGCTACAACGCCGAGATTCGGCATTATCTGCCACCTGCACACAAAATGCGGGCCATCCCGGATGTGGAGCAGCAGTGGTACCAGGCGCCCGGCGGCGACTACCGCCAAGACCTCTACGGCGAGCACTACCCCGGATCGGACCCCGAGACCGTCAGCCGGCACTTGTTCGACGACTGGGGTGTGCACTACGCGATCTTGAACCCGTTGACCCGCGGCAACATCGCCGACTACCTACTCAACAGCCGGATCTGCGCCGCGGTCAACGACTGGCTGTTGGACCGCTGGCTGACGCCCGACACCGCCGGCCGGTTCCGCGGCACCATCCGGGTCAACCCGGAGGACCCGAAGGGTGCGGTTGCCGAGATCGAGCGACTGGCCGGCCACCCGAAGATGGTCCAGATCGGGGTGCCGATGCAGTCGCGTGAACCGTACGGCAAGCCGGTGTTCGAGCCGATCTGGGAGGCCGCGGCAGCACATGGGCTTCCGGTGGCGGTGCACATCAACGGCGGCAACGGGGTCGACTATCCGCCCACCTTCGCCGGGCACGCACACACCTATCCCGGGTACGCGGCGTTCATGCCGCTGAACTACTTCGTGCACCTCGCCACGCTGATCGTCGAGGGCGTCTTCGGTCGGCACCCTGAACTAAAGTTTGTCTTCGCCGACGGCGGCTACGACATCCTCACCCCGCTGATGTGGCGGTTGGACACCTTCTGGTTGTCGATGCGCGACCAGACTCCGTGGGTGGACCGCTACCCCAGTGAGTACCTGCCGGGCCACGTTCGGTTCTGCTCGACGTCGTTCGACGGACCGACCGACACCGCCCAGACCGCCCACTGGATGGACTTCTCGGCCAAGTCGGAGCTGGTGATGTACGCCTCGAGTTACCCGCACTGGTCGACATCGCCGCCGGACGTGATGGCCGCCGGCCTGGACACCTCGCAACGTGACAGGTTCCTCTGGCAGAACGCCAGTGACCTGTACGGACTCACGAAACCGATTGAAAGCAGTGTGCCATGACCACCATCGAACGGACCCAGTCGCCGATACCCGCCGACGAGATCGAGGTCACTATCGTCGACACCGACGTACACCCGATGGCCGCTTCGCTGGATGTGCTGAAGTCCTACGCGCCGCCGGAGTGGGTGGACAAAATCTGGCCCACCGGCAACGCGGTGACCCCGGTTCCGCATTTCTACGACACCCCCAACTCCTATAAGACGTTCTCGCTTCGAGGCGACGCCCGCCCGCCCGGTGGCGGATTCCCGGGCACCGACCCGGATTTCGCGGCCAAGCAACTGCTGCTCGACGCCGGAGTCAGTATCGCCCTGCTGGAACCGTTGTGTGACGCACAGCTGCCGCAGGCCGAGCACGTGCTGAAGGCGACCTACAACGACTTGCTCGCTGACGTGTGGCTGGACAAGCACAACGGGCACGGCCGCTGGCGCGGGACCGTCAGCGTCAGTGCCCAGGTGCCGGAGCAGGCGGCCCGCGAAATCGAGCGGTGGGCGGGCCATCCGTACATGGCGGAGGTTCTGATGACACCGCAGACCCGCGGAATCCCGTTCGGCAACCCGCACTTCGACCCGCTGTATGCGGCCGCGGCCCGCAACGGCCTTCCGGTGGCCACCCACCTGATGGGCCAGACACCCTATGAGCTGATTCCGCTGTATCCGGTCGGCAACCCCGCACACTGGCATGATTTCTTCGCGTCGTGGCCGCTGCTGTATGTGTCGCACCTGATGAGCCTGGTGTTCGACGGTGCATTCGACCGCCATCCCGACCTGCGGGTGGTGTTCGTGGAAGGTGGCTTCACCTGGGTGATCCCGGTCATGTGGCGGATGGACCGGATCTGGGAGGCCCGCCGTGGCGACCTGCCGCACGTGCGACGCCGTCCGTCGGAGTACGTGCGCGACCACGTCCGGTTCACCACCCAGCCGCTCGAGGAGACCACCGTCGCGGTGTACCGCGACTACCTGGAGATGATGGACATGGGTGACAACCTGATGTTCTCCACCGACTATCCGCACTGGAGCTACGACGCGCCGACGTACGCGATCAACCGGTTCCCGCGCGACCAACGCGATCGGATCATGCGCGGCAACGCGATGGCGCTGTACGGGCTGCCGTCGACGGTCAAGGCGCTGCCCGAGGAACGATCGGATGTCGGCGTCGCCTGACCGCGTAGGCGATCCCACGGCCGCAATCACCACTTTGGTGCGCGAGTACGACCGAAAGTGGTCCGCACTGGACATCGCCGGGCTGGCCGACCTTTGGGAGTTGGCAACCCCGCAGCCGGTGTACCTTGCCGACGAATACCCGTCGCCGTTGATCGGCTTCGACGACTTCGACCGGCACTGGATTCGGGTCGGTGGGCGCTTGCGAAAGGCGTCGGTGTCCTCGGAGTTGCGGTATTGCGACGTGCTCGATGACGGTTTCGCCCGCGCTGTCGTGTTGAGCCGCTGGCGCCTGAGCGGCCATGAATCCGATGTGGTGCATCACGGAGCCAGCTGGATCACCTGGCTGTTGGTGCCTCACGGCGACCGGTACCGGATCTGTCATCACATGGAGTCGCAGGTCTACCTGCCGGAGGACGACGGCGCTTAGTGGCGGCCGTTAGCTGGTTAGACCGGGTCGAATTTGGCGATCAGCCAACTGCGGTCGACTTTCGACAGCGACACCTGCACACTGCGGGCGGCTAGCGCGGGATCGGGCTGCTGTTTGCTGGTGGTGGTCTGGTTGACGAAGACGAGCACCACGGCGGAATCGGGCTGCAGGTCGGCCACCGCGATCCCGACCACCTCGGCGGTGGTCTTCAGCGACTTCTCTTTGGACGCCGGGGCGACCACCTGCCGGGCGAAATCTTCGAAATTCGATAGGAATTCGCCGGTGAGGTGCGACTTGGCGCTGGCCAGGTCTTCGTCGACGGTCTCCGGTGTATAGGAGAGCAGCGCGACGGTTCCTTGGCGTGCCGCATCGACCACCACGGCTGCAGCGCCGGAGTCAACACGTTCGTCGGGGCGGTACCAGGAGAAGTACAGCCACGCTGTCAAGGCGGCGGAGACCAGCAGCAGCAGAACCAGCACGGCAGGAACAAGTTTCACCGCCTTGGCCGGCAGCCGCCGCTGCCTGATTCCGAGTCTGCCCGCAACGGTCATGGCACATACACCAGTTTGGACATCTTGATCTGATCGCCGTCTCTGGAGACGGTGACCCGGAGCCGCCACTGCCTCGGCTCCTCCTTGGCCCCTGCGGAATTGGTGACATACGAAGTCGCCGCCACCAGAACCACCGCGTGGTCTCGGCCCATCGATTCGACTGCCGCAGAGTTCACCGTTCCGTTGCTGACCACATGGCCCTGCCTGGTCACCGCGATGAAGTCGGCTACTTGCTTTTCGAAATCGTCCTTGAATTCCCCGGTGGAGCTGTCAAGCAGGCGGTGAATGTCGTCCTCAACGTGCTCGAAGTTCAGCGTCATGATGTTGACCACGCCCTGCTTGGCGGCGGCGGTGAATGCGGCGACACGCTGGTGGTGCACTATTGCGCCATGATGCTGCCAGGCGATGTAACCGCTGGCTCCTAGCAGCCCACAGATCACCGCGACCGCAGCAGCGCCCGCCGCGACCGACCACCGCCCGCTCCGTGGTATCTCGGCATCGGTTGTCAGGGTTTCGGCATCGGCGTCGGTATCGGCGTCGACATCGCCGTCTTTCGCGTCGGTTTCGGTTTCGGAAGCCGACTGCGCTCGTTGCCGCAGCCGAGCTACCTGTGCCCGGGCACGTGCCGCTTCGGCCCGGGTCTTGGCTTCGGCGGCTTCGGCTTCGGCTTCGGTGACTTCAGCTTCGGCGCTGTCGTCAGCCATCGCGGACCCAGCTGGTCAACATCACTATCGATCGGACTCCGGTCTGTATTACGGTATTGCTCAATTGTTAGCATCCGAGCAGCAGAACTCCAACCAGGACCGATCAACGTCATGCCTGCCACAGGGATTGAGAACTCCGCCGAAAAGACACTCTTCGCATCAACCGCCCAGGCATTTCTGCACAAAGAGATGCCGCTGAGTCGGGTGCGTGAGCTGCACGCGGCCGGGGTTTCCTTCGACCCGGATTGGTGGCAGCGTGCTGCCGAGTTGGGTTGGGCGGCCCTGCTGGTTCCCGAAGAGCTGGGCGGCGGCAGCATCACCGACAGCGGTGTCGAAGATCTGGCCATGCTCGCCGAGCAGATCGGTGCGACGGTGGCGCCCGGTCCGCTGAATCCGGTCAGCACCGTGCTCGCCGGGCTGGTCGACTGCGCCGACCGCCAAACCCACGCTGAGGTCATCGGATCGCTGATCTCCGGTGAAACGGTGGCGTCCTGGGCGGTCTACGAACCGGGCCGCGGCTGGGCGCCGCTGCAGCCTGCCCTGACCGCTACCGCAACCGATTCCGGTTACCGCTTAGCCGGTGTCAAGGACCGGGTCGAGGCGGGCGGGCAAAGCGGGCTGCTGCTGGTGGTGGCGCGCTGCGACAACGGCATCCGCCAGTTTCTGGTCCCGGCAGACACCCCGGGCGTGCGGATCGAACCCCAGTCATCGGTCGATTTGGTCAAGCAGTACGCACGAGTGCATTTCGACGATGTGGCCGTCGAACAGGCCGCCGCGGTGGGCACCACCAAAGAGACGGCGGCGCTGGTCGACCGGCAGAGCCAGATCGCACAAGTGTTGCAGTGCGCCGAGGTGGTCGGGATTCTGCAGACGGTGTTCGACTTCACCGTCGGCTGGGCGTTGGACCGGCACACCTTCGGCCGGCCGCTGGCGTCCTACCAAGCGCTCAAGCATCGCTTCGCCGACATGAAGATGTGGGTGGAGGCCTGCCGAGCGACCACCGCCGCGGCGGTCACCGACATCGCCGCCCGTGCACCGTGGGCCGCGCGCTCCGCGAGCGTCGCCAAGTCCTACGTCGGGGAGATGGCCACCCAGGTCGTGCAGGGCTGCGTGCAGATGCACGGTGGCATCGGTGTCACCTGGGAACACGACCTGCACCTGTACCTGCGCCGGGTGACGTTGTACCGGTCCATGTTCGGCACCCCGGAGGAACACAACCTGCGGGTGTATGCCGCGGAGGAGGCGTCGCGGTGACCGGAGCAACGGAAAGCACCGAATCGATCGAGCAGTTCGCCGCCCGGGCCAGGGCATGGCTGGCCGACAATATGCCACACATCGACCCGGCGTCACCGCCGGTTGCCGACCGCGACGATGAACACGCCTGGCAGCGGGCACGCGAGCTGCAAAAACGGCTCTACGAAGGCGGATTCGCCGGCATCTGCTTCCCCCGCGAATACGGCGGGCTCGGGCTGAGCTACGAATACCAGCAGGCGTTCAACTCCGAAAGCCTCGGTTATGAGATGCCGTTGATCCTCAACACGCCCACCTTCACCATCTGCGCCGCGACGCTGCTCGACACCGGCAGCGAAGAACAGAAACGACAGCACATCGGCGCTGCGCTGCGCGGCGACGAGGTGTTGGTGCAGCTGTTGTCCGAGCCCAACGGTGGATCGGATCTCGCAGGAGTGATCACCCGGGCTGACCGGCAGCATGACCGTTGGGTGCTCAACGGGGCAAAGACATGGAGCACCAGTGCATTTGCCGCCGACTACGGGTTGTGCTTGGCGCGCACCAACTGGGAGGTGCCCAAGCACGAGGGACTGACCATGTTCTTGGTGCCGATCACGCATCCGGGGATCACGCTGCGCCGCATCACCCAGCTCAACGGCTCGACCGAGTTCTGCGAGGAATTCCTCGACGGGGTCGACGTCGGCGACGACGCCGTCGTCGGCGAGGTGAACAACGGCTGGGCGGTGGCGTCGCGGCAGCTGTATCACGAACGCCGTGCGGTCGGACAGGGGTCGGAATTCGCTAGTGGCATGGGCAGCGAGGGCGGCGACTTCCACGCGGTGGACTATGTGGCCCTGGCCGAAAAAACCGGGCAGGCGAGCAGCGAGCGGGTCCGGGAGATGGCCGGGCGGGTGCTGGTGCATCGCGCCGTGGGTGAGCAGCTGATCCGCCATGTTTACCGCAGCGTCCTCGACGGCACTCTGCCGCCGGCTGGCGGAACGCTGATCAGGCTCTTCCACGCCGACACCGTGACACTCGACATGGACACCGCGCTGGCGATCGCGGGCACCGCCGGGGTCGTCGGGGAACGCGGCGAGGGGCTGGAGAACGGCCTGCGCTATCTGTCGCGGCAGGCGATCTGCATCGGCGGCGGCACCACCGAAATGGCCCGCAACGTCATCGGTGAGCGGGTGCTGAACTTTCCGCGCGAGTACGCCGCAGACCGCGGCGTGCCGTTCAGCCAGGTGCGGCGCGGCCAGCAGCGCTGAGGCGTCAAAGGACCGCTCCGCTGTCCTTGGCTTTGATGATGTCGTCCCAGTCCAGGCCGAGCTCCAGCAGGATCTCCTCGGTGTGCTGGCCGTGTTCGGGCGCTCGTGCAGGTGGCGGCGGCGTCTCGTTGAATTGCACAGGCGCAGCTACCATTTGGTAGTCGTTTCCGCTGTCGTCGACATTGGCGATGAGATAGCCGTTGGGTTCGTTCTGCGGATCGTGCAGCACCTCGCGGGGCGTCGCCAGCGTGGCCCACACACCCGGCTCGTCGGCCAGCACCGTGCGCCAGTGCTCGAGATCGTATTCGGCGAATCTGGCCGCGATGAGGGCGGTCGCCTCGGCAGCGTTGGCCGAAAGGTTCGATGACGGCACAAAGCGTTCGTCGGTGGCCAGTTCGGGAACGCCGAGGCGCTCGCAGAAGCCGCCCCAAAATCGGTCGGGTTGTAAAAAGACCAGCTGTATCCACCGGCCGTCCTTGGTCTTGTAGCGGTTGACCAGTGGATTGATCGCTAATCCGGGTGGTGCGCCGGGGATTCCGTCCATGTCGAAGAGATCGGCGACCGAGATCGACGGCGCGATGCTCCACATCGCTTGGGCCAGCAGTGACGAGTCCACCACCGCTGTCTCGCCGGTGCGTTCCCGGTGGAACAGCGCCGCGCAGACCCCGCCGGCTAGGGTCACCCCGGCCTGCAGGTCGCCGAACGCCGGGCCCTGCACCGCCGGGTACTCGGTTCCGTAGGGCGTCAGCGTGTAGGCCACCCCGCCGCGAGCCAGGTAGGTGGCTGCGTCGAATCCACCCCGGTTGCGGTCGGGTCCACGCATCCCCAGGCCGGTTCCGCGAGCGATGATGATATTCGGGTTGTGTTGCCGGATGTCCTCGACCGTCAACCGTGCCCGCTGCAGCGCGTCTGGCCGCCAATTGGTAAGCAGCACATCGGCGTCGGCCAACAGCTTACCGAAAAGCTCTCGCCCGGTGTCGCTTTTGAGGTCCAGCGCGATGCTGCGCTTGCCGCGGTTGCCCAGCTCGAGCATGAAGTCGACGTCCGCGCGTGCGGCCTGACGGGTGAACCCGCCCACCACCAGCGCCCGGCCCGGGTCGCCGGCGCCGACGCTCTCCACCTTGATGACATCGGCGCCCCAGTCCGCCAGCGCGACGCCCGCGGACGGAACGTAGGTCCACGAGGCCAGCTCGACGACTCGAACGCCATTGAGTACGCCTGACATTGACCGCCTTTCGTCGACGGTGGCTTATGCTCCGATCGTGCTTGACGCTGTGATGCTACTTTACTATTTTTATCATGTTAGGTCTTGAAGCGGCGGGCCGGATCGAGGAGTTCCGATGGGTAGAGTCGCGGGCAAGGTAGCCCTGATCAGCGGCGCGGCGCGCGGGCAGGGACGTTCGCATGCACGCGTGCTCGCCGCCGAGGGCGCCGACATCATCGCGGTCGACCTGTGCGAGGACATCGCGACCAACGACTACCCGCTGGCTCGACCGGAGGATCTCGACGAGACGGCGCGGTTGGTCGAAAAGGAGGGGCGCAGCGCGTTCACCGCGGTCGCTGACGTCCGGGATCGGGCGGCTCTGTCGAAAGCCATCGACGAGGGGGTGGCTCAGTTCGGGCACCTCGACGTGGTGGTGGCCAACGCCGGGATCGCGCCGCTGACCGCCGGCGGGCCGACGCAGGCCTTCGCCGACGCCATCGACGTCGACCTGATCGGGGTGTTGAACCTGGTGCATGCCAGCCTCAAGCACCTGCAGGCCGGTGCGTCGATCATCATGACCGGTTCGCTGGCAGCATTTTTGGCGTCGATGAACACCTCAGGTATCGACGCCGGGCCAGGGGGTGCGGGCTACGGCTTCGCCAAGCAGGTGGTGGCGCACTACGCCAACGACCTGGCGCTGCAGTTGGCGCCCGGCAACATCCGCGTGAACGCCATCCACCCGACGAACTGCAACACCGACATGCTGCACAGCCCGCCGATGTACCGGGCGTTCCGGCCGGACCTGCCGAGCCCGACGCGCGAAGACGCCGAACTGGCGTTCCCCGCCCTGCAGGTGATGCCGATCCCCTACATCGAACCCGAGGACGTCAGCGAGGTGGTGCTGTTCCTGGCGTCAGATGCCTCGCGGTATGTGACCGGTCAGCAGATCCGCATCGACGCCGGCGGATTCCTGCGCGCCAAGCCCTGGTCGGGTCCGTAACGTTTAATCGCGGGCAGACGCGAAAGCCCCCATTTCGGTGCCGAAAATGGGGGCTTTCGCGTCTGTTGGCGCAGCTACGCACCTACGCAGTTACGCGCTGACGGGTTGAGAGACCCCCATCACCTCGATCATGTTGCCGCCCATGATCTTCTCGACGTCGGCCTGGTCGAAATCGGTGAGCTCGTCGAGGAAGCTCAGCGGGTCGGCAAGGCCCTCCGGGTGCGGCCAGTCGGATCCGAACACCACCCGGTCAGACCCCACCATGTTGACGATCTCGGTGAACCGGTCCTCCCAGAACGGGCTGATGTACACGCAGCGTTTGAACGCCTCGACCGGGTGCTCGCTGAAGGCGCTGGGCATCTTCTTGTAGACCCCCTTGAGGCCCTTGAACAGGTCGGGCACCCAGTCGGCGCCGTTCTCGATCGAGAGCACCCGCAGGTCGGGGTTGCGAGAGAACGCACCATGGCAGACCAGCGCTCCCATTGCGTCGTAGATCGGGCGGTGGCCCATCGCCAGCATCCGAAATGCGGTGGGACGGAACGGCAGGAACTCGTCACCGGGCTCCCACACGTTGCACAGTTCGGAGTATCCGCTGTCCGAGGCGTGCATCGTCACTGGGATGCCAGCCTTGACGCACGCCTGCCAGAACGGGTCGAACTCCTCGAAGCCGAACGAGCGGCTGCCGCGGAAGCCGGGCACCGGACCGGGGCGCACCAGCACCGTCCGTGCGCCGCGCTGCAGGCACCAGTCGAGTTCCTCGAGTGCCCGATCGACGATGGGCAGTGTGACCACCGGGGTGGCGAAGATTCGGTCCTTGTAGTTGAACGACCAGGTTTCGTGCATCCACTGGTTGAGCGCGTGGATGACGTCGTGAATCAGCTCCGGGTCGTCCTTCATCCGCTCTTCGACCAGGCTGGCCAGCGTCGGGATCATCAGGGCGTAGTCCAGTCCCAGCTCGTCCATGACCTCCAGCCTGGGTCCGGGCTCGCGGAAGGCGGGGATGGCTTTCATCGGTTCGCCCATCATCTCCCGGTAGCTTTTGCCGCCGCTGCCGTGCCGGAAGTACTCCTCCTGGGCGCCGGGGCGGGCAACGACGTCGAATGTCGGGTTGGGGATGTAGTTGCTGATCTGGCCCCGGACGACGATCTTGGTGCGGCCGCGCACCTGGACGTAGTCGATCACGTTCTTGCGGTTGTCGGGCAGGAACTTGGTCAGCGCCTCCTGCGGTTCGTAGAGGTGGTTGTCGGCGTCGAACACCGGGAAGGAAAGTTTACGAGACGGCATGATGACCTCCTGGGCAACAGTCTGAGACTAGGCGGTAATCACATTACCACCTGTCGCGGCACCGGTAAATGCGGGAATCCGGACTGCTCATTCCGGGCTGTGGCTGCCGCGGCGGACGACGGCGAAATTCACGCTGGCCGTCGCGGCCAGCTCGTCGTCGCTGCGGACGATGTCCACCTGCACGACGACCGACTGCCGGCCGGCCCGCAGCACCCGCGGCAGCGCTCGGGCACAACCGGCGGTGATCGGGCGCAGGTACCGAACGGCGAGGTCGGCGGTGGTCAGCCCGCTGCCCGGGGGAATGTGCTCCAGCGCCAGCTTTCCCCCTGCGACATCGGCGAGCGTGGCGATCAGGCCGCCCTGCAGCGCGCCGGAGCTGTTGACCACCTGCGGGTTTACCGGCAGCGTCATGGCGAACTGGCCGTCGCGCGAGGCCGTTCCGCGCAGCCCAAGTTGGGCGAAGAGTTGGGCCAGCGACGACGTCGACGCCTGACGTTTCGGGTCTGCGCCGAGCGCCCGGATGCAGAAGTCGAACAGCTGGCCGGTGTCGATCGGGGATCCGGTCAGCTCCGCACCCAGCCAGTGCAGCCGCAGCGCGCCCAACACCGTCTGCATCACGATCGCTGCTGCGGTACCCACGTCCAGGCCGGGGCGGAACACACCCTCGGTGATGCCGCGGTCGACCAGGTCGCACAGCAGCTGGTGCAGCGGAGACAGCACCCGGGCGTACTCGCGGGGGCGGGTCTCGGCCAGGTGCTGGTTGTACAGGCTCAGCGCCCGGTTCAGGCTGTCCTGGGTGCTCGACTCCGGCTGGGCGCTGACGCGGTCGATCACCAG
>NZ_JBYCLE010000103.1:0-2422 GCF_057473765.1 Mycobacterium sp. TH-M106
GGTCGTGGTCTCGGCCTCGTTGGCCTGGACGAGGATCTTGTCCTCGAGTGGCTTGATTTTCACGCTCGCCACGATTGGAGCCCTCCACTTGATCAGGGTGCGGGTTCGGGGCTGTTCCCCGAACCCTTCGGAATTAACGCTGTGGCATTCGTCCGTACCCTCGCGCCGTCGTCGCGGGTGCCGAGCCAGGGATTGTCCGACTGCCACCTAGCACTCTATACACCTGAGTGCTAGCACTCAAGGGTGGGCCGTTGCTTCCGGCGGTGGGCGCCGGCGCGGGTGACCGGCAGGCTGCCGCGACCGGGATACTTTCGGTCAACACACTGCGTGCGCCTTCGAGCACGGCGGCGACGATCGAGGCGGCTCCTGGCGCGGCGAGTAAGGCAGATGTCGGTGGAAAGCCCTATCGTGATCGCATGCTCGTGACCGGATGGCAGCAGGCGCTCACGGTCCTGGTAATCGTGATTCCCGGATTCGTCTACCAGATCGTTCGATCACGGCTGCGAGGACCCAGTCCCGAAGATGGCGACTTGGGCGTGCGCGTTCTTCGTGCGCTGACGATATCCGGCCTGTTTGCCCTTATCTACCTCATTGCCCTGGGTCAAGTGCTGACATCGGCGATCAGTCGTCCAAGGTCCTACCTTGACCATCCTCGCTACACCGCGCTGCTGTTATTCGCGCTGGTGTTCCTGATCCCGGCGGTTGTCGCCGTAGTGCTACACGCCCGCAACACCCGCCGCCTGTATCCGAATGTGCCATGGAAGCAGGTTTTCCGGATCTGCAACCCCACGCCGACTGCCTGGGATTTCGCGGTGAACCGTGTCGGCCCAGGATATGTGCGCGTTCTCAACAAGGACGGCAACTGGGTGGGCGGTTACGCCGGCGAGGACTCGTTCTACACGAACTTTCCCCAGTCCCGCGAGATTTTCGTCGAGACTGCATGGCGGCTCGATGAACTGGGCGAGTTCGAAAAGCCGATTACGGGAAGTGCAGGGCAGTGGATCAAGTGCGATGATGCACCGGTCGTTGAATTTCTGAGGCCACAGGAAACTACTCCGGATAATGCGGCATCGCAGAGTTGGCAGGCGGACACTGGTAGCAGTGAAGCAGGAGGTGAGCGCAGTGCGCGACTCTGACACAAGCAAGTCATCTGGTGATGGATGGATGCCGCCTCGCGGCGGCGGATATCGCCCGGGCAAAAACACCGCGACCCCCACGCCGACCCGGAAGCGAGAGCCAGCTCCACCGCCACCCGGGCCGGCGGGCGTCACAAAAGCAGGGAACTACCATGCCGACTAAGGACGTCTCCGGCGACAGCTTCGAGAAGAAAGGCGGGCGCCAGCCCTCACCGCACCGTGCGCCCCCACCGCCACCACCCCAGCCTCCGCCACCCCGTGGCGGCGGGAGCGTCACCAAGAAGTAGACCTCGTCGACGGCCTGCGACAGTTTGGCGGCGACGTGGACTTGCGGGGGCTGAGGCTTCAACGCAGTTGGCCGGTCACCACCGGCAGACCGGGGTCGGTGGCCACGCCCAGCGGCGACGGCGGCGCCCCAGCGGCGATCAGGTGCGCAGCGTAGGATGCGATCATCGCACCGTTGTCGGTGCACAGCCGCGGCGGTGGTATTCGCAACGTTAAACCTGCTGCAGCGCAGCGTTGTTCGGCAAGCTCGCTGAGCCGCGAGTTGGCGGCCACTCCGCCGGCGATCAGCAGTGTGGCCACCCCGAGCTCGGTGGCGGCACGCACGGCCTTGCGGGTGAGCACATCGGCGACGGCCTCCTGGAACCCAGCCGCCACGTCGGCCACACGGAATCCCGGATGGCTCTCCACATACCGCACCACTGCGGTCTTCAAGCCCGAGAAGCTGAACGCATACGGATCGCCCCGCGGCCCGGTCATGCCGCGCGGAAAGTCGACGGCATCGCGGTCCCCGGTGCGGGCCAAGGCATCGAGCACCTGCCCGCCCGGATAGCCCAGGCCGAGCAGCCTGGCCACCTTGTCATAGGCCTCCCCCGCGGCATCGTCGACGGTACCGCCCATCTCGACGATCGGCTCGCCCAGCGAACGCACGTGCAACAGGTGGGTATGTCCGCCGGAGACCAGCAGGGCCGCGCACTCCGGCAGCGGCCCGTGTGCGTAGGTGTCGGCGGCCAGGTGCCCCCCCAGGTGGTTGACGGCGTAGAACGGCACCCCCCACGCAGCCGCGTAAGCCTTGGCCGCGGCCACTCCCACCATCAGCGCTCCGGCCAGGCCGGGCCCGATTGTCGCCGCCACCGCGTCGGGCCGGTCCACGCCCGCTGTTGCCAGCGCGCGGCGCATGGTCGGTCCGAGCGCCTCCAGATGCGCCCGCGACGCGATCTCGGGCACCACCCCGCCGAACCGGGCGTGCTGGTCGACGCTGGAGGCCACCTCGTCGGCCAGCA
>NZ_JBYCLE010000104.1:0-4530 GCF_057473765.1 Mycobacterium sp. TH-M106
GGCAGCGGGTGGTGATGTTTTACCGCTCGGCCAACTTCGACGAGGAGGTGTTCGACGACCCGTTCACGTTCAACATCTTGCGCGACCCCAATCCGCATGTCGGGTTCGGCGGCACCGGGGCCCATTACTGCATCGGCACACATCTGGCCCGGATGACGATTCAGCTGATCTTCGCCGCGATCGCCGACCACATGCCCGACCTGAAGTCCGTGGGCGAACCGGAACGGTTGCGCTCGGGCTGGCTCAACGGCATCAAACACTGGCAGGTCGACTACACCGGCAATGCCCCACAAGCGGGCGTTACTCCCGCCTCGGCCGCCCAGTAGGGGAACAGGTGGACTTCACTCTCGACCCCAGGCAGCAGGCGGTGTCCGATGTTGTTGCGGCGGTGCTGGACCGCGACAACAGCTTCGCCGCGCTGGTCGACGGCGGCGTGACCTCCCTTCCGGTGCCCGAACGGATGGGCGGCGACGGCGTCGGCCTGCCGGAGGTCGCGACAGCCCTGACCGAGATCGGCCGGCACGGCCTGATCGGTCCCGCGCTGGCCACCCTGGGTTTCGGTGTGGTACCGCTGCTTGACCTGGCTTCCGACCGGCAACAGGACCGCCTGCTCACCGGCGTGGCGCAAGGCGCGGTGTTCACCGCCGCGATCAACGAGCCGGGTGCCGCCCTGCCTGAGCGGCCTGCGACGACGCTGTCCGGGGATCGGCTGTCCGGCACCAAAATCGGCGTGCCCTATGCGCAACAGGCCGAGTGGATGCTGGTCACCGCCGACAGCGGAGTCGTGACGGTGTCGCCGAAGGCCGACGGCGTGCAGCTGGTCAAGACATCGACCTCCAACGGATCCGACGAATACGTCGTGACGTTCTCCGACGTCGTGATCGGCGACACCGAACTGCTGACCGGCGCGAGCGCCCACCGGGTCAACCAGCTGGCGCTGGCGATGATCGGCTCTTATGCGGCCGGGCTGGTCGCCGGGGCGTTGCGGCTGACCGCGGACTATGTGGCCAACCGGCACCAGTTCGGCAAGCCGCTGTCCACCTTCCAGACCGTCGCGGCGCAGCTGGCTGAGGCGTACATCGCGTCGCGCACTATCGGCTTGGCCGCGAAATCGGTCGCATGGCGGCTGGCCGAGGGACGACCGGCCGATGACGACTTGGCGGTGCTCGGTTACTGGCTCACATCGCAGGCGCCGCCGGTGATGCAGATCTGCCACCATCTGCACGGTGGGATGGGAATGGACGTCACCTACCCGATGCCGCGGTACTACGCCACGATCAAGGACCTGACCCGGCTGCTGGGCGGACCGTCGCATCGGCTCGATTTGGTGGGAGTGCAATGTTCATCGACCTGACTCCCGAACAGCGGAAGCTGCAAGTCGAACTGCGGCACTATTTTTCGAACTTGATCTCGCCCGAAGAGGAGAAGGAGCTCGAAGCCGACCGGCACGGCAAGGCCTACCGCGCCGTGATCCGCCGCATGGGCCGAGACGGCAAACTCGGTGTCGGCTGGCCAAAAGAGTTCGGGGGCCTGGGCTTCGGCCCGATCGAACAGCAGATCTTCGTCAACGAGGCGCACCGCGCCGACGTTCCGCTGCCAGCTGTCACATTACAGACGGTGGGCCCCACCTTGCAGGTATACGGCAGTGAGATGCAGAAGCAGAAGTTTCTGCCCGCGATCCTGGCCGGAGAGGTGCACTTCGCGATCGGATACACCGAGCCCGAGGCGGGCACCGACCTGGCGTCGTTGCGCACCACCGCGGTTCGCCACGGCGACGAGTACATCGTCAACGGGCAGAAGATCTTCACCACCGGCGGCCACGACGCCGAATACATCTGGCTGGCGTGCCGCACCGATCCGGACGCCGTCAAACACAAGGGGATCTCGATCCTGATCGTCGACACGAAAAGCCAGGGCTACTCCTGGACGCCGCTGATCTTGTCCGACGGCGCCCACCACACCAACACCACCTACTACAACGACGTCCGAGTCCCGGCGGAGATGCTGGTCGGTGAGGAGAACGGCGGATGGCGGCTGATCACCACCCAACTCAACAACGAGCGGGTGATGCTCGGCCCGGCAGGCAGATTCGCCGGCATCTACGACCGGGTGCACGCCTGGGCGTCCAAGCCGGGTGGTGACGGTGTCACGCCGATCGACCACGACGACGTCAAACGTGCGCTGGGTGAGATCCACGCGATCTGGCGGATCAATGAGTTGCTCAACTGGCAGGTGGCCGCCGCCGGCGAGGACATCAACGTGGCCGACGCCGCCGCGACCAAAGTCTTCGGCACCGAGCGGGTTCAATACGTCGGCCGGCTCGCCGAGGAGGTTGTCGGCGAATACGGCAACCCAGCAGAACGACACACCGCCGAGCTGCTGCACTGGCTCGACGTCCAGACCAAACGCAACCTGGTGATCACGTTCGGCGGTGGTGTCAACGAGGTGATGCGCGAGATGATCGCGGCCTCCGGGCTCAAGGTCCCGAGGGTTCCGCGGTGAGTGCCCAGGACCTCCGGGCCGGCATCGACACGATCATTTCGGCCGGACACGGCAAGCCGCGGGTCGGCCGGGATCCGGTGAACGAACCGATGATCCACCACTGGATCGAAGCGATCGGCGACAAAAACCCGATCTACGTCGACACCCAGGCCGCCCAAGCGGCGGGTCATCCCGGCATCGTCGCCCCGCCGGCGATGATCCAGGTGTGGACGATGGCAGGCCTGCACGGCGTGCGTTCCGACGACGACCCGCTCGGCCAGATCATCACCTTGTTCGACGACGCCGGATACGTCGGCGTGGTGGCGACCAACTGCGAGCAGACCTACCACCGCTACCTGAGCCCCGGTGAAGACATCACCGTCACCGCCGAATTGACCGACGTCGTCGGACCCAAGCAGACCGCATTGGGTGAGGGCTACTTCGTCAACCAGAAAGTGACCTGGCAGGTGGGCGACGAGGATGTCGCCGAAATGAACTGGCGCATCCTCAAGTTCCGGCCGCGTGATGCCGACACGACGCTGGTGCCCGACGACCTCGACGCCGATGCGATGATGCGCCCGGCCGCATCGCGGGACACCGCATTCTTCTGGGACGGCGTCAACGCGCATGAGCTGCGCATTCAGCGGCGGCCCGACGGCAGGCTGCAGCATCCTCCGGTGCCCGCGATCTGGCAGGACAAGCAGGCCCCGATCGACTATGCCGTGGCCAGCGGCAGGGGCACCGTGTTCAGCTTCGTGGTGCACCACGCCCCCAAAGTGCCCGGCCGCAGCCTGCCGTTCGTCGTCGCACTGGTCGAGCTCGAGGAGGGAGTGCGGATGCTCGGTGAGCTCCGCAACGTTGATCCGGCACAGGTACAGATCGGAATGGCTGTCCGGGCAACGTATATCGACTTTCCCGCCAACGATGTCGGCCCGGCGTGGACTTTGTACGCGTGGGAGCCGAGCCTATGACGGTGCCGATAGTGCCGACGGTAGTAGTAGGCGCCAAGCTGCCTGAGTTCAAGCTTTACGCGGACCCGACGTTCATCGTCTCGACTGCACTTGCCACCCGCGATTTCCAGGACGTGCACCACGACCGGGACGGGGCTCAAGCCAAGGGATCCAAGGACATCTTCGTCAACATCCTCACCGACACCGGGCTGGTGCAGCGTTACATCACCGACTGGGCCGGACCGAACGCGGTGATCAGGTCAATTTCGCTACGGCTCGGTGTGCCGTGGTACCCCTACGACACGGTGACGTTCTCCGGTGAGGTGACTGCGGTCGACGAGGGGTTGATCACCCTGAACATCGTCGGCAGCAACAGCCTCGGCGACCACATCGTCGCCGGCGCAACGTTGACGATGGGAATGACGTAATGTCGGGAGCGCTGTCGGGACAGGCCGCGATCGTCGGGATCGGCGCCACCGACTTCTCCAAGGACTCGGGCCGCAGTGAGCTGCGGCTGGCAGCCGAGGCGACACTGGACGCGTTAGCCGACGCCAGCCTCACTCCTGCCGACGTCGACGGCATGGTCACCTTCACCATGGACTCCAACACCGAGGTCGCCGTCGCGCGGGCCACCGGCATCGGGGAGCTGACGTTCTTCTCCAAGATCCACCACGGCGGTGGCGCGGCCTGCGCGATCATCCAGCAGGCGGCCATCGCGGTGGCTACCGGGGTCGCCGATTGCGTTGTCGCATACCGGGCTTTCAACGAACGCTCCGGTATGCGGTTCGGGCAGGTACAGGCCCGCCTGGTGGAGAATGCGGACTCGACGGGGGTCGACAACTCGTTTTCGTATCCGCACGGGCTGTCCACGCCGGCCGCCCAGGTGGCGATGATCGCCAAACGGTACATGCATCTGACCGGGGCGACTAGCCGCGACTTCGGTGCGGTGTCGGTCGCCGACCGCAAACACGCCGCCAACAACCCGAAGGCGTACTTCTACTCCCAACCGATCACCATTGAGGATCACCAGAATTCGCGATGGATCGCCGAGCCGCTGCGGCTGCTGGACTGCTGCCAGGAGACCGACGGCGCCGTGGCG
>NZ_JBYCLE010000105.1:0-8940 GCF_057473765.1 Mycobacterium sp. TH-M106
GGTGCTGCTGATGTGGGCCGGCATCCTGGCCTACGCGGACCGGTACGGATACGACTTCGTCTCCGGTTGCGTCTCGGTCCCGGTCCACGGCCAGGGACCGCCCGGCAGCCAGATCCGCGGTGTCCGCGACCTCGTCCGGCGCCGCCACGCATCGCCCTATCGGTTGACACCGCACAAGCCCGTGGTACTCGACGGCCGCGGCCTCGACGAGATCGCGCCACCGGCCCGTCCGGCGATTCCGCCGCTGCTGCGCGGCTATCTGCGGCTCGGTGCGCGGATCTGTGGCGAACCGGCCCACGACCCGGAGTTCGGCGTGGGGGACTTCCCGGCGCTGCTGGCCAAACGCGACGCAGACGCCCGCTACCTACGGCGGCTGCGGTCGGTGGCGGCGGCGGCCGATGCGGCAGATGCGCCGGCTCGATGAGCCGGTACGACAGTCCGTGGCTGCCCCGGCCGTCGTGCACCACCGGCTGCCTGCGAGGCCCGGTAGAGCGGTCGTCGCCGCTGGTGGTGGCGGTGCGGATCGTGCTGGCGGTGCTGCTGGTGGTGCTGGCCCTGCCGCTGCTGGTGGTACCGGTTCCGGGCAGATCCCGGGTGCATCGCGGCTGCTGCCGGCTGGCGCTGCGCTGTTTCGGGGTCCGGGTCGCCGTGTCCGGCGGTCCGATTCGCAACCTGCGCGGTGTGCTGGTGGTCAGCGGGCACGTCTCCTGGCTGGACGTGCTCGCCATCGGTACGGTGCTGCCCGGATCGTTCGTGGCACGCGCAGACCTGATCAACTGGCCGGGAGTCGGTGTGCTGGTCCGCATAATGCGGGTGATCCCGATCGACCGGGACAGTCTGCGCCGGCTGCCCGGTGTGGTCGACGCCGTCGCGGGCCGGCTGCGGGCCGGTGGCACCGTGGTGGCGTTCCCGGAGGGCACCACCTGGTGCGGTGACGATGCCGACCGGGGAGCCGAGCCATCGCACTCGGGACATGGGCGGTTCTATCCGGCGATGTTCCAGGCCGCCGTCGACGCCGCGCGGCCGGTGCAGCCGCTCCGGCTGACCTATCACCGAGCTGACGGCGCGCCCTCGACCGCGCCGGCCTTCGTCGGCGACGACACACTGCTGGCCTCGATGCGCCGACTGGTCACCGCGCGGCGCGTCGTGGTGCAGGTGCACGTCGCCTCACTGCAGCTGCCGGGCGCCGACCGGCGCGACCTGGCCGGACGCTGCGAAGCCGTCGTGCGCGGCCGAGCCGGGGCAACCCCGCAGGTTGGTGCTGTCGCCTGACGGGCGTCGGGCCAGGTCGGCGTTGCTGGACGGCTATCCTGGGCGGGTCATGGTCTATCTGGATCACGCTGCCACCACCCCGATGTACCCGCAGGCCATCGAGGCGATGGCAGCCGCGTTGGGCGCGGTCGGTAATGCCTCCTCGCTGCACACCGCCGGCCGGGCGGCACGGCGCCGGATGGAGGAGTCCCGCGAGACCGTCGCCGCCGCGCTGGGTGCGCGCCCGTCGGAGGTGGTCTTCACCAGCGGCGGCACCGAGAGCGACAACCTGGCCGTCAAGGGCATCTACTGGGCTCGCCGCGACGCCGACCCACGCCGTCGGCGCATTGTCACCACCGCCGTGGAGCACCACGCCGTCCTGGATGCGGTGACTTGGCTTGTCGAACACGAAGGCGCCGAGGTGACCTGGCTGCCCACCGCTGCGGACGGTTCGGTATCGCCGGCAGGGCTGCGCGACGCGCTACAGGGTGCCGATGATGTCGCGCTGGTGTCGGTGATGTGGGCCAACAACGAGGTCGGCACCGTCATGCCGGTTGCCGAACTCGCGGCGGCGGCTGCCGAGTTCGGTGTGCCGCTGCATAGCGACGCGGTTCAGGCGGTAGGACAGCTGCCGGTCGATTTCACTGCCAGCGGCGTTTCGGCGATGAGTGTCACCGCACATAAGTTCGGTGGCCCACCCGGAATCGGCGCGCTGCTGCTGCGCCGCGACGTGAGCTGCGTGCCGCTGACCCACGGGGGCGGCCAGGAACGCGACGTCCGTTCCGGCACACCGGATGTCGCTGCAGCGGTGGGCATGGCGACCGCGGCGCGGATCGCGGTGGACTCGTTGGACGCAAACAGCGAGCGGTTGCGCAGCCTGCGCGACCGGCTCATCGACGGCATCCTTACCGATATCGACGGCAGCTTCCTCAACGGACCTTGGGGCCCCTTCGACCGCTTGCCCGGCAACGCCCACTTCACGTTCGCCGGCTGCGAGGGTGATTCCTTGCTGATGTTGTGCGACGCCAACGGGATCGAGTGCTCGACCGGCTCGGCCTGCACCGCCGGGGTGGCCCGGCCGTCGCATGTCCTGATCGCGATGGGCGCCGACCCGGCCACTGCCCGCGGTTCGCTGCGACTGTCGTTGGGCCACACCAGCGTCGATGCCGACGTGGAGGCGGCGCTGCAGGTGCTGCCCGGCGCGGTGAGCCGAGCCCGCCAGGCGGCACTGGCCGCGGCGGGGGTGTCCGGGGTTTCCCGGTGAGGGTGCTCGCGGCGATGAGCGGCGGGGTGGACTCGTCGGTGGCGGCAGCACGCATGGTCGACGCTGGCCACGACGTGGTCGGTGTGCATCTGGCGCTGTCGCAGACACCCGGCACGCTGCGCACCGGTTCGCGGGGCTGCTGCTCGAAGGAGGACGCCGGCGACGCCCGGCGGGTCGCCGACGTACTCGGGATACCGTTCTATGTGTGGGATTTCGCCGACAGATTCAAAGAAGACGTGATCGACGACTTCGTGGACTCCTACGCGCGCGGCGAGACCCCTAACCCGTGTGTGCGCTGCAACGAGCGGATCAAGTTCTCCGCGCTGGCGGCCCGGGCACTGGCTTTGGGGTTCGACCTGGTGGCCACCGGTCACTACGCGCGGCTCTCACAGGGCCGGCTGCGTCGGGCGGTAGACGCCGACAAGGACCAGTCCTATGTGCTGGCGGTGCTCACCGCAGAGCAGCTGCGGCGCGCCGCGTTCCCAGTCGGCGACACCCCCAAGCCGCAGATCCGCGCGGAAGCGGCCGAACGCAGGCTGGCGGTCGCCGACAAGCCGGACAGCCACGACATCTGCTTCATCCCGGCCGGCGACACCCGGGCATTTCTCGGTGCCCGGATCGGGGTGCGCCCCGGAGCTGTCGTCGACACCGCCGGTGCCGTGCTGGCCGCCCACGACGGGGTGCACGGCTTCACCGTCGGCCAGCGCAAGGGGCTGGGCATCGCCGGGCCCGGCCCGGACGGCCAGCCTCGGTATGTGACCGGGATCGACGCCGCGACCGGCACCGTGCGGGTCGGCTCCGCCGCCGACCTGGCGGTGCGGGAGCTGAGCGGACGCGACCCCGTCTTCACCTCGGGAACTGCCTTTTCCGGCCCGATCGAGTGCCTGGTTCAGGTGCGCGCGCACGGCGAGGCCGTCGACGCGGCCGCCGAGCTGACCGGGGAGCAGCTCCGGGTGCGGCTGCGCGCGCCGCTGCGCGGCGTGGCATGTGGCCAGACCCTGGTGTGCTACCGCCCGGATGCTTCCGAGGGCGACGAGGTGATCGCCAGCGCCACTATCGCCGGCACGTCGGACTGACCTTCTGCCCTGCCACGAAGTTATGGCTACAACTATGGCCGGAATACGGCTATAGTTTTGTATGCGATCCGTACCGCTTGGCGAGGCCAAAGACAAGCTCTCCGCACTTGTCGATGACGCCGAAACGACACACGACATCATCACGATCACCAAGCATGGTCGACCGGCCGCTGTACTCATGTCTGCCGACGATCTGGAATCGTTGCAGGAAACGGTTTATTGGCTCTCCCAGCCCGGGGTACTCTCCGACGTCGCGCAAGCGGAACGGGAGTACCCGGAGGGTTCGACAACCAGTGGCGACAGACTCCGCGAACAGTTCGGGCTGCCGCCACGGTGACGGCGCACGAAGGTGCGTACCGCATCGAGATGGGCGGGCCCGCGCGGCGCGATCTCGAGCGTCTCCCGCATAAGATCGCAGCTGCCGTCGTTGAGTTCGTCACCGGTGCCCTTGCCGACAACCCGTACCGATTGAGCAAGCCGCTGCACGCCGAACTCGCCGCCTACCGCAGCGCCCGGCGCGGCGATTACCGAATTTTGCTCCGCATCGACGACGACAACCAGACCGTCCTTGTCGCCGCTGTCAAGCATCGCGCCCACATCTACCGGAGCAGACCTTGACCCGGCTGGTGAGCAGCGTTGTCGGCGCGGCAATGAAGCCCCGTCGTTGGGTGGATACCCGTCGGTCCAATACGGTTGCCGGGTGAGTGTTTTCGCCCCAGTTTTCGCTACAGCGACCGGCATCGGCTCATGGCCGGGTACCTCCGCACGACAGGCCGCCGAGGTGGTCGTCGGCGAGCTGGGCGGTGCCATGGCCCACATCGCCGAGCTGCCCGCCCGGGGGGTGGGCGCCGACCTGATCGGCCGCGCCGGCGCACTGCTTATCGACGTGGCGCTCGACACCAGCCCGCGCGGCTACCGGCTGACGGCGCGTCCCGGCGCGGTGACCCGCCGCGCGGTCAGCCTGCTCGGCGAGGATGTCGACGCCCTCGAAGAAGCCTGGGAGAAGGCCGGCCTGCGTGGTCGTGCTGATGGTGGCCATCCGGTGAAGGTTCAGGCACCCGGGCCGCTGACCCTGGCCGCCGAGGTGGAGCTCGCCAACGGGCACCGGGCGATCACCGACCCCGGCGCGACGCGCGATCTGGCCGCGTCGCTGGCCGAAGGTGTCGCCGCACACCGCGCAGCGGTCGCACGTCGGCTCGACACCCCGGCGGTGGTGCAGTTCGACGAGCCGTCGCTGGCCGCTGCGGTGACCGGAGAACTGACCGGAGTAACCGGCATAACGCCGGTAGCTGCGGTCGACGAGGCAGTTGCCGCGGGGCTGCTCGACCTTTGCGTTGCCGCGGCGGGCGTGGACGTGCTGGTGCGCAGCGACGCAGCCGGACTGCCGTGGGAGTTGTTGCAGCGCACCGGTGTTGCCGGGGTGTCGGTGGATGCGAGCACGCTTGCGGCCCCCGACTACGACGGGATCGCCGAGTTCATCGACGCGGGCCGGACTGTGATGCTGGGTGTCGTTCCCGCGAGCGCGCCAGAGCGTCGTCCGTCGGTCGAGCAGCTCGCCGCGGTGGCGGCCGGCGTCACCGACCGGTTGGGGTTTCCCCGCGCCGTGCTGACCGAGCGGATCGGCATCACCCCGGTCCGCGGCCTGGCCGGTGCGACGCCGGAGTGGGCGCGCAGCGCTCTCGGCTTGGCCCGGCGGGCAGCCGAGGTGCTGGCCGCCGCCCCGGATGTCATCTGAGCTCGGCGTCGGCCTGGACGGATAACCTGTGCAACGTGAGCTCACCCCTGGTTGATTCGGTAGCACCCGAGGTGCGCCGACAATGGCAAGAACTCGCCGACGAGGTGCGCGAGCACCAGTTCCGCTACTACGTCAAGGACGCGCCGATCATCTCCGACGGCGAGTTCGACGAGCTGTTCAACCGGCTGGTCGCCCTGGAGGAAGCCCACCCTGAGCTGCGCGCGCCGGACTCGCCCACTCAGCTGGTCGGCGGCACCGGCTTCGCCACCGACTTCACCCCGGCCGAACATCTGCAGCAGATGCTCTCCCTGGACGACGTCTTCTCGCACGACGAGCTGCTGGCCTGGGCGGCGCGGGTCGGCAACGAGGTCGGCGCGGACATCGACTACCTGTGCGAGCTCAAGATCGACGGGCTGGCGCTGGGCCTGCTCTACCGCGACGGGCGGTTGGTCCGCGCATCCACCCGCGGCGACGGCCGCACCGGCGAGGACGTCACACTCAATGCCCGCACCATCGCCGACATCCCCGAACGACTGCATGCCAGCGATGATTTTCCGGTTCCCGCGGTGTTGGAGGTGCGCGGCGAGGTGTTCTTCCGGTTGGCCGACTTCGAGGTGCTCAACGCCGCGCTGGTCGCCGACGGCAAGGCTCCGTTCGCCAACCCGCGCAACAGCGCCGCCGGTTCGCTGCGGCAGAAGAACCCCGCGATCAGCGCCCGGCGGCCGCTGCGCATGATCTGCCACGGCCTCGGCTACACCGAGGGATTCAGCCCGGCCACTCTGCACGAGTTCTACACCGCGCTGAAGGCCTGGGGGCTTCCGGTGTCCACGCACACATCCCGGGTGAATGGCATCGCCGCGGTGACCGAGAAGATCACCTACTGGGGGGAGCATCGCCACGACGCCGAATGTGAAATCGACGGCGTGGTGGTCAAGATCGACGAGCTGTCCCTACAGCGCCGGCTCGGCGCCACCTCGCGGGCTCCGCGCTGGGCGGTGGCCTACAAGTACCCGCCGCAGGAGGCGCAGACCAAGCTGCTCGACATCCGGGTCAACGTCGGGCGCACCGGTCGGGTCACCCCGTTCGCGCTGATGACCCCGGTGAAGATCGCCGGGTCGACGGTGGGGCTGGCCACCTTGCACAACGCCGCCGAGGTCAAGCGCAAGGGCGTGCTGATCGGCGACACCGTGGTGATCCGCAAGGCCGGCGACGTCATCCCGGAGGTGCTGGGACCGGTCGTCGACCTGCGCGACGGCACCGAACGCGCATTCGTCATGCCCACCCACTGTCCGGAGTGCGGCAGCGTACTGGCCCCGGAGAAGGAGGGCGACGCCGACATCCGTTGCCCCAACGCACGATACTGCCCGGCACAGCTGCGGGAGCGGGTGTTTCACGTCGCCGGCCGCGGCGCGCTAGACATCGATGTCCTGGGCTACGAGGCAGCGACCGCACTGCTGGAGGCCGGTGTGATCGCCGACGAGGGCGACCTGTTCACCCTCACCGAGGACGACCTGCTGCGCACCGCTTTGTTCACTACCAAAAACGGTGCGCTGTCGGCCAACGGCAAGCGGCTGCTGGCCGGCCTGGACAAGGCCAAGGCGCAACCCTTGTGGCGGGTGTTGGTGGCGCTGTCCATCCGGCACGTCGGGCCGACCGCTGCCCGCGCGCTGGCAGCAGAGTTCGGCAGCCTGGACGCGATCATGTCGGCGTCCACCGAGCGATTGGCCGCGGTCGAGGGTGTCGGCCCGACAATCGCCGCCGCGGTCACCGAGTGGTTCAGTATCGACTGGCATCGCGCGATCGTCGACAAGTGGCGCGCCGCCGGGCTGCGGATGGCCGACGAACGCGACGATAGCGTGGCGCGCACCCTGGAAGGGCTGTCCATCGTGGTCACCGGCTCGCTGACCGGCTTCTCCCGCGACGACGCCAAGCAGGCCATCATCGTCCGCGGAGGCAAGGCGGCCGGCTCGGTGTCGAAAAAGACCGCCTATGTGGTCGTCGGTGATTCACCCGGATCGAAATACGACAAGGCCGTCGAGCTGGGCGTGCCGATCCTCGACGAGGACGGATTTCGGCGGTTGCTGGCCGAAGGGCCGTCGAATAGTTCAGTCGGGCAGTAGGTCAGTGCAGCAGCGTCGCCACGATTCCGGTCAGATAACCCAGCCGCGCCACCTCTGACGGCCGAAACGCCGGCCCTCCCGGCCGGCCCAGCATCACCGCGGTCTGCGCGCCGCCCAACGGCGCAGCTGTCAGGGTGGTTTCCATCTCCCGCCACACCTGCGGCACCCAGTCGGCGGTGCCGTCCAAGGCGGCGGCCTGCTCGATCGGCATCCAGGGGACCGCATCCGGCCGGGTCTCCGGCGCGCCCGGGCTGCCGACGAGCAACCGAAGCCCCCGCGGCGAACTGCGCAGCACCGCACACCAGCCCACTCGCAGCACCCGGGGCGCTTCGTCGGCCAGCACCTGCAGCTTGGCCGCCGTGTCGCCGGCCGCGGCGATGTGGTCGATGAGCTCCAGTTCGCGGTGTGCTTCCAGCAGCCCGGTGTGCGGGCGGACGCTATCCACCCGGATGCCGTTGAGCGCTTCGGCTGCGGTGATCAACGTGTCCGGCATCGCCCCGGCGGGCAGGTCGACCACCAGATCGTCGACCGCATACCCGGGCCCGCGCTCGACCACGTCCAGCGAGAGGATGTCCGCACCCACCCAACCGAGCGCCACTGCCAGCGAGCCGAGGCTGCCCGGGCGGTCGGCCAGCTGAACCCGCAGCAGATACGAAGGCATGGGCAACACTGTTGCACAGCCGCCTGGCTGGGCCCGATTGCCCGGCTGCCCAGCGGGCCGTTCCGCAAGTGTCGTCGCCGGGCTAGGCTGTGCGGTCGTGTCCCAGATCTCCCGTGACGAGGTGGCCCACCTGGCCCGGTTGGCAAGGCTGGCGTTGACCGATGCGGAACTCGACCATTTCGCCGGTCAGCTCGACGCGATTCTGGCTCACGTCAGCGTGATCCAGGCCGTCGACGTCAGCGGTGTGGAAGCGACCGATAACCCGCTCAAGGACGTCTTCGCAAATCAAGAAGTCACTCGCCCGGACGAAATCGTGGCGGGCCTGACCCAGCAGCAGGCGCTGGCCGCGGCCCCCCGATCCGCCGACAACCGCTTCGCCGTCCCGCAGATTCTCGGGGAGAGTCAGTGAGCGAGCTGATACGTGCCGCCGCGGCGACGCTGGCCGGCAGGATCGCCGCTCGGGAGGTGTCCTCGGTCGAAGTCACCCGGGCGTGCCTGGACCAGATCGCGGCCACTGACGACTGCTACGGCGCGTTTTTGCATGTGGCGGCTGGCGAAGCGCTAGCCGCTGCCGCCGCCGTCGACGCGGCGCTGAGTGCCGGCGAGGCACCGCCGTCGCCGCTGGCCGGGGTGCCGCTGGCGCTCAAGGACGTGTTCACCACCGCCGACGCGCCCACCACCTGCGGCTCCAAGATTCTGCAGGGCTGGCGCCCGCCTTATGACGCCACGGTGACGGAGCGGCTGCGCGCGGCCGGGATCCCGATCCTGGGCAAGACCAACATGGACGAGTTCGCGATGGGCTCGTCGACGGAGAACTCCGCCTACCAGGTGAC
>NZ_JBYCLE010000106.1:0-1571 GCF_057473765.1 Mycobacterium sp. TH-M106
CGACCTTCTCATCGCCGCCAGCCTGCGGGCCGTGGTCGGCGTCCGAGACACGGTACGCGACCTGCGTCGATGGCTATCGCTTGAAGGAGATGGGAGATCGTGACGATGCATGGGCTCAAGATTTGGCCGGAGTTTTTTGCCCCGGTGTTGTCGGGACACAAGACGGTGGAACTACGACAGCACGACCGAGATTATCAAGCTGGGGACATCCTCGACTTGAACGAGGTCGACAAGGACACAGGTCTCAAGACAGGACGCAGCGTGCAGCGTTACGTGACGCACGTGCATACGGGTCTCGGTGTGGCCGAAGGGTACGTGGCGCTCTCAATGTCGGAGCGAAAGCCTCGTCAGACTGTACCGCCTACCAAGCTGCGCCTGTACCTGTCCGGACCGATGACGGGGTACCCGGACGACAACTATCCAGCGTTTGCAGAAGCCGCCCGCAGCTTGCGCGACCAAGGTTATGACGTCGTGAGCCCTGCCGAAGACGTGCCGAATCGCGAGGCGTCGTGGGAGCATCTCATGCGTCATGCGCTACGAAAGATGCTAAACGGCACGCAAGGCGTCGTGGTGTTGCCGGGCTGGAAGTCCTCGCGTGGGGCGAACGTGGAAGTCGCCGTGGCGAAATGGCTTGGTCTGCCGATCTTGGAGTGGGACAGCCTTCGTCCGGTCTCGGTTGAGGCGTTCGTGAAAGTGCGCGAAGTCGAGATGGAGAGACCGTTGTTTGGGCCGTGAGGTCGCCGTCGTTCACGGTGGCTGCTGCTTCACGAGGTGGCAAAGGCGATGGGGAGAGATGGGACGATGGGGCATGCTTTGACGCTGAGACCGTATCAAGCGGAGGCGGTCGACGCGTTCTTTGCTGAGGCGTGTCGACGACAGTTGATGGTACTTCCAACGGGATCGGGCAAGACAATTTTGTTTGGGGCGATTGCGAAGCGTTGGTGGGGGACGTCGGACCAGACGCGCCCCATCCTCATCCTCGCACACCGCAGTGAACTCCTCGACCAAGCGGAGCAAAAGCTCGCCATGGTCTGGCCGGAAGCGGTCGTAGGCCGCGTGCAAGGGAGCCGCAACGAGCAACTGGGCAACGTTCTGGTCGCGTCCACGCAAACGCTCGTCCTCGGTCGGGCGATTCGACCGCCGGGACTCATTATTTACGACGAGTGTCATCACAGCCGGGCAGAAGGCGCTGTGGGAGTTCTGGAACGGCTTGGCGTGTTTGCCGAAGACGGTCCCACGCTGCTGGGCGTCACGGCGACACCGACCCGAGCGGACAAGCATGCGCTGGGGGACATCTTCGAACGGGTCACGTACGAACAGACGATTTTGCAGATGATCCTGAGCGGATACTTGTCCGACGTTCGTGGTAAAAAAGTGAAGATTCCGGGTTTGAACCTAAGTGCGATACGAACGACCGCAGGCGACTACAACGCGAAAGACCTCGCAGGTGCGCTGAACGACCAAGCGGCCATCAATGCGGTCGTGGAAGCGGTCCAAGAGCACGCAGGCGGGCGCAAAAGCTTGGTCTTCGCCGTTGACATCGCGCATGCGAGAACGCTGGCCGAACGGTT
>NZ_JBYCLE010000107.1:0-3118 GCF_057473765.1 Mycobacterium sp. TH-M106
CGCCGCCGACCCCATCGGTAACGGCATGGCTGATGTGCAAAAGCGTGGCCGCCCCCCCGTCGGGCAGCCCCTCGAGCAGGGTCGCCGACCACAGCGGACGTGAGATGTCCATCGGCGACTGCATGCTGACCTCGGCCAGATCCAGCACCTCGCGCAGCCCGCCGGGTTGGGGAACCTGCATCCGCCGGACATGAAAGTCCAGGTTGAAGTCCGGATCGACCACCCAGCGCGGCGAGGCCGTCGGCAGCGTGGGCACCACCACCTTCTGCCGCAACCGCAACACCCGGCGGGAGACGTTGTCGAAGACGCTGCGGAACCGGTCCCAGGCCGGGGTGGTGTCCAGCAGCTCCACCCCCATGATTCCAGAGCGGGTGCGCGGGTTAGCTTCGCCGCGGTGCAGCAGGTAGTCGACGGCGCCCAGCTTGACCGGCAGGCCGGCAGCATCGACTAAATCACCCACGACCGGCTCCCGGCACCGACCTGCAGACCCGGCCGGCCCGCCGCAGTCGGCATAGCCACTCTGATCACTCTGCGCCCTCCCGCTTCCGACACGTCTCGAACTACCGTTCAACCTAGTTCTTCACCCGCTGCGACGGGGGCCGATTCTCAGTCACGGCTATCGCTGCCTATCGCGGCCTATCGTGCTCGAACGGATAAACTGAGGTCTCGATCGCCTCCGTAGCTCAGTCGGATAGAGCATCGGACTTCTAATCCGACGGTCGCAGGTTCGAATCCTGCCGGGGGCACCAGGTCAGACGTTGTTTTCAGGGCGGTCGGGCCACTTTCGGGCCAGATGCCAGCGCGCAGTGGTCGACGCCCTGTGCGTGGTGCGGCTCAAGAGGGCTGGTTGCATCGACTGATGCGGATGGGCCGGGCGGCACCGAGGCCATCTGGCCCGACACCATCGTCATCGAGTGGCGGCGCTGACCGCCCTACCGAGGTGACCTTGGCTCATCGTCCGGGGGGCAGGGTGTCAGCAGTCATGGACGCATTCGCCGTGGTGCCGATGCCCCCAAGCGCCCTAGGTACGCGGCGTGCAGTTGCAGCCGAAGGCGATGTCGCCCAGGCGCTCCGCGCTGATCTTGCCGCATCTACGACACCGGGTATGGTGCGGATCGTCAGGCAGCGATGGGGCCGTCAGCGGCCCGAGGTAATCGAATCCGTGTTCCTCGGCGAACGATTTTGCTTCGTCGTAGAACGTGTGTACCGCGCACGTCCACGGATTCAGGCTCAGTCCTACGATCGCCGTGCGGGAGCGATCGATTCCAGGTCGAGTTCGACATCGCGGCCATGGATTGTCACGACCACGCGTGGGTGTTCTCCTGCGGCCTTCAGGTAGTCGTTGAGCGTCGACAGCAGCATGTCGTGCTGCCGCTCCAGGCGGCTTACCACCGTCTGGGGCACGCCCATTTGTTCGGCGAGGGCAACTTGGGTAAGGTCTGCTGCTCGCCGGATCGCGGCCAGGTTCTCGGCGTAGATCCGATCCGCCTCGTCCATGCCAGCCCGGATGGCTGCGATGCGTTTGGTCATGCCTGGGATGGCCTGCACTCGGGCCATCTGCTCGGCGGCCCGCTTTGTGCCGACGAAGGAGGTGTTCTCGGTCATGGGTCTTCCTCGGGTCTAGTTTTGAACAGGTAACTTTCGATCGCTGCGTCGGCGCGGGAGCCGGCGCTGTTGTAGAACGCGTCGCCCATCTGCGCTTTTTCGGCGCCGAATAGGACGATCACCACTTCGCCGGCGCGATCAGGTGGGAACCAGACAATCAGGCGCATCGCCACGCCGGCGATGAAGGGATGCGCTACCCGCCACAGTGGGTAGCGCCGCGACTGCGCGACCGTTTCAACGTCGGCGTATCCCACTCCGGCGCCGCTTGCAGATCCCGTAGCACTTCCAGTTCCGCCTCAACGAGCGCGGACTGTCTTAGAGCACGCTCGTCACCGACCTCGGCATGCTTGATCAACTGGTCATACCAGCGGTCGAACTCGCCCGTCCAGTCGATCAGCACACCTTGGTTATAGCACAGGAGTACTAGTACGCTAGTATGCTAGTCCGCGGCTGGTTCGGACCGGCCAGCAATCCTTCGACGCCCTCGTCATGCTCGCCGAGGGCCGACCCTGGTTGCCCGCATAACCTGACCAGTTACTCGTGAACTAGCGGCTTGAGCGAGCCAATCATCGACCCGCTCAGTCGGTCACTGGCCAGGCACGCCCGGTGTGCCGCCGAGCACACCCGGTAAGCCGGCGAACGGACCAGCCGGGTTGGGTATGCCACCGAAAATTCCCTGCACATCGGGCCGGTCGCTGATGAGAAACGGTATATTCGGCAGCTGGCCCTTGGCCACCGACGACATCGCGTCCGGGCAGTAATTCGACAGCGCCGTTCGACTGAACATGTCGGCCGTGTCCGACTGGGGGCCTTGCTTTCCGGTGATCTCAGATGTTCCGTTGGTCAAATCGGATGCAGCCCTGGCAAGCTTTGAGCCAGATTGCAGCAGGAAAGGACAGAGCAACTGGAGGTCAGACTCGTCCGCATAAGCGGGCGCAGCCCAAGCCGCACCCGTAGCGATCAGACCGGCACATATCGTCAGTCCTACTTCGAGAATCCGGTGATGTCGCATTGTGTTTCTCCTGTTCGTCTCGAATGGTCGACGTACGCTCATGCGCGGAAAAACGCCGTTTACCTCACCGACACTGCTATTCGAGCGTCACATTTGGAGTAAGATGTCGTCACGGATCAGACTCTATAGAATCATTTAACTATTGCCATTGGCCGCGAATTGGCCGAGGTCACAATGCAGCGGAACTCACGGTGACGTCGACAGTGCTTGCGCCGCTGTCTGATTCGACCACCAGTATGGGGGCGTTGGCGGCCGAGACGACATGGCCGCCGGTGACGCTGACCTGGTAGCCGTTCGGATACTGGATGGCCGGCACCGCGATGTCGGTCTGTGAGCCGGCCGGGAAGTGGCCCGACCCGTTCGCCATCTCGGTGGAGTAGCTGAGTGTGAACGTGCCGTGGTCGAACGAGTACGAATTCGGGATGCCGGCGATCGCCTGCGGGTACGGCTCGGCCAGTGTCTCCAGGTGCGCGGTGTTGACGTTGTCGCCGGTCGGCGGCA
>NZ_JBYCLE010000108.1:0-12643 GCF_057473765.1 Mycobacterium sp. TH-M106
AGCCGGAACCACCGAAGAATAACCACCAACCATCCGGGCCTAGGGGGTCAATTTTCAGATGCCGCCAGGGGGTCAGTTTTCACTTGCCGTTGACATCGGTGAGTACCCGGCCGCGCTGGTGCTGGGTGCGCAATACGGTGGTGATGTCGGTGAGCTTGCCTGCCTGTTCCAGCTTCGGGAAGACGTACTGTTCTTCCAGGTGCTCGTGGTAGTCCTCGATGAAGCTTCGGATAATCTCCGCGCCCGCGTTGAGCGCTTGGACGGGAGCTGGATCGCCGGCCTGCAGGCGATGGATTCCTTCTTGATAGATCAGCAGCACACGCTGGAGAACTCCGTGCTCGCGCATCAAGTCTTCGGGTGGGGTGACCGGGACTTCCTCGTCCGATGGCGCCCCGCCTGAACGTGGCGTGGGCTGCCGGCTCCCACATGCCGAGATGCCGATGGCGCTGACAGCCGATATCGCGATCCCGAGAAGGTGACGCCGCTCCACGGCCGGTAGCGGTTGCTCGGTCACTGTCACACCTTTCCTCGCTCTACTCACCCTGCCCGTTGGGGCCATGCTATCGTTTACCGATATCGAATGTCGATATAGCTCTGCCGGCCGGTCGGCGTGCTCCAAAATGGTGGCGCTCGGGCAAGCTGGGCGCTCGGGCCCATCCGCGGGGCGCGATGGAGGTGGAACATGAGTCAGTTCCTGCGCGGTGCGGTGCGGCTGCATATCTTGCACCACGCGGAGATGGGGCCGATCCACGGTGCCTGGATGGCCGAGGAGCTGGCCGGCCATGGCTACAAGATCTCTCCGGGAACGCTGTATCCGATGCTGCACAGAATGCAGGAAGACGGCCTGGTGATCTCCGGTCAACACGTGGTGGACGGGCGTGCTCGCCGAGTCTATGAGATCACCGACCTGGGGCGGGCGGCGCTCGCCGAAGAGCGGGCGGCGCTCGCCGAACTGGCCGCCGAGATTCTTGGGCATCAGGAGCCGAAATGACCAGCGGAGACCCGGCGCTGGCGCGCCGACTCGGCACCACCGACGCAGTGGTGATCGGCCTGGGGTCGATGATCGGCGCCGGGATTTTCGCCGTGTTGGGCCCTGCTGCGCATGCCGCAGGATCGGGGCTGTTGATCGGGTTGGCGGTGGCGGCGGTGGTGGCCTACTGCAATGCGACGTCGTCGGCGCGGCTGGCCGCCCGATATCCGTCCTCCGGCGGCACCTACGTGTATGGGCGGATGCAGTTGGGTGATTTTTGGGGCTACTTGGCGGGGTGGGGATTCGTGGTGGGCAAGACCGCCTCCTGTGCGGCCATGGCACTGACCGTCGGGGCGTACGTGTGGGCGCCGCAGTCCCATGCGATCGCCGCCGCGTCCGTGGTCGCATTGACCGCGGTCAACTACACCGGAGTGCAGAAGTCGGCGTGGCTGACCCGGGTGATCGTCGCGGTGGTGCTGGCCGTGCTGACAGCCGTGGTCGTCGCGGCGCTAGCTTCCCGCACCACCAACCTCGCCCAGCTCCACCTAGCGGGCGCCTCGGCTGGCGCGGTGCTGCAGGCTGCAGGGCTGTTGTTCTTCGCGTTCGCCGGGTATGCGCGGATCGCCACCCTCGGGGAGGAAGTGCGCGACCCCGCCCGAACCATTCCGCGCGCGATCCCGGTCGCTTTGGGTATCGCCTTGGCCGTCTACGCCGGCGTCGCGGTGACGGCGCTGGCCGTGTTGGGGCCAGATCGGCTCGCCGCCGCAGTTGCCCCCCTCTCGGAGGTCGCACGCACCGCAGGGGCGGGCTGGCTGGTGCCCGTCGTGCAAGCCGGCGCGGCGGTCGCCGCGCTTGGCTCGCTCCTGGCGCTCCTGCTCGGTGTCTCCCGCACCACCCTGGCGATGGCGCGCGACCACCACCTGCCAGCCGCGTTATCTGCCGTACATCCCCAATTCCACGTGCCGCATCGCGCCGAGCTTTTCATAGGTGCGGTGGTCACGGTCGTTGCGGCCTGCGCCGATGTTCGCAGCGCGATCGGGTTCTCCTCCTTTTCGGTGTTGCTCTACTACGCGATCGCCAACGCCTCGGCGTTGACGCTGCGCCCCGACGAGGGTCGCCCCCCGCGCGGAATCCCGTTAATCGGCCTCGTTGGATGCGTAGTCCTGGCGTTCGCACTACCGCTGTCCTCGGTGGTATCCGGGGCTGTGGTGCTCGGCGCAGGCGCCGCAGTCTACGGACTGAGCCGCACCTACCCCGCGACCCAACGGCGTGCGCAATCCGCGCGGCCACAAGGCGGCGACTAAGACGAGATCCCCGCTTCGGGCTTCTTCGCATCCATCGATGGAGTCGCCGAGATCACCTGCGGTGTACTCATTCTCGCCGGGCTGTTCACCCGGATAGCCGCCATACCGATGATCATCGACATGCTTGGCGCACTACTGATCACCAAGCTGCCCATACTGTGGGGGCACGCCACCCTTTTCCGCACCGAACACGGCTGGTGGGATTTCATCCACGAATCCCGTGTCGACCTGGCCCAACTATGCGGCAGCCTGTTCCTCCTCGTCGTCGGCGCGGGCGCAATCTCCCTCGACAGCCGCCTATGCCACGGCGTTTCTTCGGTCGGCCGCGCGGTGCGCCGCAACGGTCCCGGTCATCACAGACCTGCTGGACGGGCCGGATGACGAAACTGGGGTGTACTCGCGATTGTGCTTGTGCGGCTCAGCTTCTACGAATGGGCGTCACGCCAGGCTTGCCAGATGTCGGGGTGCAGACGGCCGCGGTCAGGCACGGGCAGGCCGGTTGAGCGTGCCCAAGCGCGCACCTCGGCGGTCGACGGTGATGAGCTCAACGGTGCGGTCGCGGTTTCGGTGGCCTCAACCGGGATCCCGACGCGATGAACGATGGCGTGCTCAGTCTCGGCCCAGGCGTGTGCCGCCGCGAGGTAGCGGTAGGTCCACTCCTCGGCGAGCTGGCGAGTCTCCGTGAACACGATGGGGACGCTGGGCCAGCGGATCTGTAACTCGGCGAGGCCATCGGCGACGACGGCAGGACGGATCCAGTTGAGTTTGAAAATTTGCGAGTATCGGTCTTCGACAACGACGGCTGCGCGTGGCAGGGCGGCGAGATCGCCGAGGGCATAGCGCAGCTTGCCGTTGATCAGGCTCGATACCAGATCGGCGACCGACTTCCGCTCCACGGTGGCGACCAGCAGGCCGTCGACAGTGATGCCGTAGTCGCCGCACGGCAGGGAGCGTTTCACGGTGGTGGCCTGCTGGGTGGCGAAGCGGTAAGCATACTGCTCGCGGGTGTCGACGAGGATCTGCAGCTCGGCGATGCCAGCCGCGCGGGCCGTCGGCGTGGTGACGTTGGGGCGCGCTTGCTTGCGGGTGCGCGGTGACTGCCAGAACACCGCGTCGCGGCCGCGTGCGGTGGTAAACACCAACTGGGAGCGGCTCTCCCGACCGCGGTCGAGGATCAGATCGATCGCCGCGCCGCGGCGGATGCAGGAGCGGATCGGCGCCCGTTCGACGATGTCCGGCTCGGCTGGCCACTCGTCGGCAGCTACGGGGTAGCAGTACAACGCCTTCGTGCGCGGCCAGGTACCCGAGGTGCGGAACACCATCCCACCGCCCAGCGGTAAGCGCAGGAGGTAGCTCAGCCTGGAGTCCGCGTCGGGGTTGACCGCGACAAGCATCTCCTGCATCACGTCACGCTTCCGTGACTTGCCGATGTCGGGGCCGGCGCTGTAGGACCGCAAACGCGCGCGGCCGCGGGTAGATCGTCGAGCTCAGCCACGCAGATAGTATGCCGGTCGCCCCCTACCACTGGGAACCGTTGCCGTCGCGCACAACGCCGCCGGCATGCTCATCTTGAACGCCGGTCAACACGCTGGGTCAACGGTTCCCGCTCAGCTTCCTCCGCAAGCCGATCCGCTATCGCTGCAGTCCGCGGGCGGACCTGAGTCACCGCCGGCGGTACCCCGATGCTCGATGCGCAATCCTGTGCACGATGACGATCTTGGCCGTGTCATCGATGCTGTAGATGATCCGGTAGTCGCCTCGTCGCACCGAGAAAAGGCCGGCGAGCTCGCCGACCAGGGCTTTGCCGCGCCGGTGCGGGTTTTCACGGATGGGGCCATGTAACGTGGCAAGAGCTGCGTCGCGGATCTTCGCCGGGAGACGGTTCAGGTGACGGAGTTCCTCAGCAGTGATGCGGAGCTCGTATGGGTCCGTCGGCACGGAACTCACGCAGACGGCAAGGGCCGCGATCTACCCTGAGCGGCCTCTTCTTGCGACCGCTTCAGCGAGTTGACAAGCTCGCGATCCCGCAGGATGTCGAGCGTCTCTTCGAGTGCGTCGAGGTCGTCGGGGCTCACCAGCACGAATGATGGCCGTCCGTTGCGCGTGACGAGGACACGCGCATGCTCAAGTTCGACGCGTTCGGCCAGCTCGGACAGGTGGGCTTTCGCTTCAGAGAAGGGCATAATTTCGGCCATAGGTCAATATTCTGACTTCTAGCCGCGTGTCGCGCAAGCGGGCGGGTTCCCGCTATATGCCCGCAAGGGGATCGCTCAGTCGCTCAGTGGCACAAGCTCGGGTCACTCCACGGTGCCACTGGGCACGACCCACTGGCAGATCTGGCCGGTCACCGACGCGATCAGATCAAAGTCGGCGTCGTAGTGGAGGACAGCGATGCCGAGTTCCTCGGCTGCCGCCGCGATCAAGAGGTCGGGGATCTTGCGGCCCCGCTGACTGCGCTGAGCGAGGAGGCGTTGCACCTGAAGCGCTCGACGTTGGTGCGCTGCGGTCGAATCGATGAGCTCGAACGCATCCAGCGCTCCCACGAGCTGATCCCATTCTTCGGCGTTTCGGGCTGAGTATCCGACTTCAAGGTCGCAGATGCTGGCCCGCGCCAGCTCACCCGCGATCGTCAACGGCTCAACCACCTCGCGCACCTCGGAGCGACCGAGCCGCTTCACCACGCTGGTGTCGAGCAGAAACCTCAGCGCCACGCTTCGGATCGATCGTCAAGGCAGGCATCAGACAAGATGTCCAAGGCCGCGGCCACTCGCCGCCCTCGTCGCGACGTCGCTCGGCGGAGCGCCTCGTTCACCGTGTCTTTGATCGTGGTCGTACCGAGCTCAGCGCGCGCCGCAGCGAGCGTGTCCTCGTCGAGATCGACCAAATGTTTCGCCACAAGACCCAGTATATACGAGAGCTAGACGCGTATATCCTAACGATCGCCCCCATCTGGAAGACCACGGCAGCGTCAGCCGGCGCCTATCGCGACCATGATGCGTTTGCGGATGCTCGCCAACTGCGCCGCAGTGATCCGCGCGTCGGTGGCGTTGATTCGCTGCGGCGACACGCTGGTGACGTGATGGGCCAATGCCCAACACGTCGCGTCGACTCCGTTTTCTACCGTCGGCTCGATGCGCTCGGCGAACGATCTGTGCGCCAGTCCCTCATCGCGGGTCAACGGAACTACCAGTACGTTGGGATATTCGTCCGGAAATAACTCGTAGTCCTCGACGACGACTGCGGGACGCAGCTTGCTGGGCTCATGCGGCAGTGCGCCACCCCTCCGATCAACGACTACGATGCTGCCGGCCGCGTACCGACTCACGGCAAGTCGGCCAGCGGGGTCCCGAGCTCATCGAGTTCGCTTCGTGCTTCGGGGTGCTTGGCCAGGTGAGCCATCACTCGATCTCCGTCTGCCCGAATCGTCTCTCGGCGCACCTGCCTTGCCGCGGCTTCGGCCAGCTCTCGAACGAATCCACTCAGCCCCTTGCCTTGCCACGGGCTGCAGCCTCCAGCACCGCCCGGTCGTCGGCATCCAGTCGGATCGTCAGTGTCTCCGCCATACACGGAATCGTAACACAGCAGTGTGCCACAACCCCCTCACCCGGATCCAGCAGTGAGACAGACATTCGTGCTCAGCTCGGTCGTTTTGCGCCCGCCAACCGCCGTGTTGCCTGGTCGATGACCGCGGCGGCTTCCTCGCAGTAGTGGATTCGTACTGCGTCGTTCAGGGCAAACCGGGCGATGTCCCTATCGCCCAATCACTCAGGAGTTCGGTGATCAGGGCGTGGACGCGGTCGGCGATGTCGTCGCGGATGCAGCGGACGACCTCGAGGGGTTGGCCGGCGGGGTCGGGCAGTTTCCAGTCTCGGTAGGTGACTCCAGGGAAGTAGGGGCAGGTGTCTCCGCAGCCCATGGTGATCACGACGTCGCTGGTCTGCACGGTCTCCGCGGTGAGCATCTTGGGGGTGTTGACGGTGATGTCGATGCCCAGTTCGGCCATGGCAGTGACAGCGGTCGGGTTGACCATGTCAGCGGGTTCGGTACCGGCGCAACGGATCTCGATGCGGTCACCGGCCAAGTGGGTTAACAGTGCAGCCGCCATTTGTGAGCGTCCGGCGTTATGAACGCAGACGAACAGCACGCTGGGTTTGTCGGCCATCAACGCGCAATGCTTGGTTGCGACGAGGATCGGAAGAGGCGGGTGCGCAGCGCCAACGACACGTAGACCAGTCCCACCAGGACGGGTACTTCGATAAGTGGTCCGACAACCCCTGCCAGGGCCTGCCCGGAGGTGGCGCCGTAGGTGGCGATCGCCACGGCGATGGCCAGTTCGAAGTTGTTGCTGGCGGCGGTGAACGCCAACGTGGTGGTGCGTGCGTAACCCAACTTCAGAACGGCACCCAGCAGGTAGCCGCTGGCCCACATGATGGCGAAGTAGGCCAGCAGCGGCACCGCAATGCGGGCGACATCGAAAGGCCGGGAGGTGATTTGGTGGCCTTGTAGGGCGAACAGGATAACGATGGTGAATAACAGCCCATACAGTGCCCACGGGCCGATTCGCGGCAGGAACTGCGACTCGTACCAGTGGCGGCCTTTGGCCCGTTCACCTAGGCGGCGGGACAAGTATCCGGCCAGCAGCGGGATGCCGAGGAAGATCAGCACGGATCTGGCGATCTGCCGCGGGGACACCTCGATCCCGGTTTGAGGCAGGCCCAGCCAGCCGGGCAGCACCGACAGATAGAACCAACCCAGCGCCGCGAACATGAGAACTTGAAAGATCGAGTTCAAGGCGACCAGCACGGCGGCGGCTTCGCGGTCCCCGCAGGCCAGGTCGTTCCAGATGATGACCATGGCGATGCAGCGGGCCAACCCGACGATAATCAGCCCGGTGCGGTATTCGGGCAGATCGGGCAGCAGCAGCCACGCCAGGGCGAACATCACCGCCGGCCCGACCAGCCAGTTCAACACCAGCGACGACACCAGCAATTTGCGGTCGGCGGTGACCTCGCCGAGCTGGTCGTATCGGACTTTGGCCAGCACCGGATACATCATCACCAGCAACCCCGCCGCGATCGGCAGCGAGACTCCGTCGACCTCAACGGCACTCAGGCCCGCCCCCAGGCCGGTCACCAGCCGCCCGAGTAGCAGGCCGGCGGCCATCGCTGCCGCTATCCACACCGGTAAGAATCGGTCCAGTGTGGACAGCTTGGCGGTCCTTGCGGGTGCAGCAGTCGATACGGCGGTGTCGCTCATAGGTTCTCTTCCGGTGCGCGAGCGGCGGGCCGCTTCGCTGGCAGGTGTCAACGTGACGTGGTTTCCGGCGTGGTGGTGCGATCGTGTTCTCTGGCTGCCTTATTCAGACGATGTGGTGGGTTTGGTGGCGCGGATGATCGCGCCGTGCATCCCTTCGGCCACTTCGTGGGTGAACGTGACTGTGGTGTCGGTGAATCCGGCCGCGGCCAGCCCGTCGAGGTATTCCTGGCGGGACAACGCTCCGGCGATGCAGCCGACGTAGGAGCCGCGTTCGGCGCGTTCGACCGCGGTGAGGTGGTCTTCGGCGACGACGTCGGAGATCCCGATCCGCCCGCCGGGCACCAGGACGCGGAACATCTCGGCGAGCACGGTCGGTTTGTCGGCGGACAGGTTGATCACGCAGTTCGAGATCACCACGTCGACGGCGGCGTCGAGCAGCGGGATGTCTTCGATGGTGCCCTTGCGGAATTCGACGTTGGTCACACCGGCTTTGGCTTTGTTCTCCTCGGCCAGGGCCAGCATTTCGTCGGTCATGTCGACGCCGTAGACGAAGCCCTGCGGGCCGACCCGGCGAGCCGATAACAACACGTCGATCCCGCCGCCGGAACCCAGGTCGAGCACTCGTTCGCCGGGATGCAGGTCGGCGACCGCGGTCGGGTTGCCGCAGCCCAGACTTGCCGCGAGTGCTTCGGCGGGGATCGCGGAGTGCTCGTCGGCACCGTAGAGGCCGGCGCCGAAGATGGTGCCAATAACGGCTGAATCGCTGGACCCGCAGCAGCTCGCAGCGGTCAGCACGTCACTGTTGGTGTCACCGCTACGCACTGCTTCGGCGGCGGCGCCGTAGCTTGCCCTAACCTGATCGCGCAGCTCGTGTTCAGCGGTCATGCGACCCACTCCTTCCATCGACAAGTATCTATGGGTGCAGTCTGCATGACGCATCGATAGCTGTCAATGCGTGTGCCATACTACGGTCATGCCCGCTGCGACCGCGTCTTCAACCCAACGCGATGACTCGCTGCTGGTGGTCGACTTCGCGTCGTGCTGCAGCCCCATCACTGACGGCGTGCTGGATGCGGCCGCCGCCGAGCGGCTGGCTGGCGTGCTCAAGGCGCTGGCCGAGCCGACCCGGCTACGGCTGGTGTCGTTGATCGCGGCTCATGAGGGCGCCGAGGCGTGTGTGTGCCACCTGACCGCGCCGGTCGGGCTGTCCCAGCCGACGGTGTCACACCACCTGAAAATCCTGGTCGAGGCCGGCCTGTTGGAACGGACACAGCGCGGCAAATGGGCCTATTACCGGTTGGTGCCGGCCACATTGGATGCCCTGGCCGGGTTATTCGCCCGTGCAGGTCGTCGCTGACACACGCTGTGTCGGCTGAGGGCGGTTAGTGCGCCCGAACGGGATCGGCTGATCGGACGTCGAGTCTACATCTCGTCTGCACTCGGATCATGGCTTCTGCGGACACCACAACCATCCGGGTTCGTCGACCGGACTCTGAACGCCTTCAATCGCTCGCTCGAGACCACCAGACCACGGTGATCGACGTGCTGCACTCCGCCATCGATGCCTTGGTCCGCCAAGATTTCCTGCGGGGGTTGAACCAGGATTACCGGCAGTTGCGCGACGATCCGCAAGCGTGGCAGCAGTACCTGGCCGAACGCCAGGAATGGGATGCCCTGGCTTGATCTGGCGCGGTGAGGTCTACAACATCGACCTCGGCCAGCCGATCGGACACGAGCCAGGCTTCGTCCGGCCCGCCGTTGTGGTCTCGGTCGACATCCTCAACAACGGAGCCAGCGGCCTCGTAGTTGTTGTACCCGTCACCTCCGCGGCCTATAGGCTGCGAAGCCACGTCGAAGTCGAGCCCGGAACCAGCGGGTTGGACCATACAACGTATGCACGCTGCGACCAGCTCCGGGTCATCGCCACCGAGCGCCTGGCATCTCGGCTCGGCCTCATCAGTCCTGACCAACTCCGATCCATCGACCAGGCATTACGGTTCGTACTCGACTTGTGACAACACGGGCGATGATCACGTCGTTAGCGTCCTCGTCATGACGAACGCACGACACGGCAATCACCTGACAGTCCTACTGTGAGTAGGATAGTTGGTATGGCGAAAGATAAGGTCTCGGTGACGATAGATCAGGCTGTGCTTGCCGCGGCCGATGCGGACGCGGACGCGGCGGGGTTGAATCGCTCAGAGATGATCGAGCGAGCCTTGCGCAACGAGCACCTGCGAATTTCGCTGGCGAACTACACCGCGCGCACCGTGCCAGCGCTCGATATTGATGCTTACGCGGAGAAGGTTTATCAGGCGAATCGAGCCGCTGACCTGTGATCGCCCCGGGTGACATCACGCCGCGCCGCGACAGCGACCATGAACTGTACGTCGTCGTACTTTCGAACGCGATTCACCTTGCAGCCGCGACCGGGCGGGTGATCACCTGCCCCTTCATACCCGGTGAAATCCCCAGCGAAACAATGGCTATGGTCGTCACGGTGCAGGACCCCGACGGTGCTGCGTTGCCAGAACTGGTCCAGTGGCTTCCAGTCGCGGCTCTTGGCGAACCTATCGGGAATATCGGCCACGCAGCCCTCAGCGATACGACAACGATCATCGCAGCGCTCGTTTCCTGACCGCCTGCGACGAGCGCGCCGCGAGTTTCAACCGATCGGCCTGGGACTCTCGGCGCGCTCGTTTCGCGGCGGCCTGGAGAGTTCGACGACGACCTCTGGCGTTCCCTTCGCCGGGTTCGGGCTGGCCGCGCTTCGGTCGAAACTTCTTGCGCTGCAACGACAGCCAAACAATTGTTCATGCGTTTTCGCATTAGCTCATGCGCATATGCTTGATAGGATGTCAGTATGCCCAAAACGGTTCAGATTCGCGGCATAGACGACGAGATATATGCGGCGTTGGTTCGTCGCGCGGCAGAGGAACGGATCACCGTGCCGGAGTTGCTGCGCCGTGAGGCGGCTCGGTTGGCGGCGCGTCCTTCGGTTGCGCAGTGGCTGACGCGGACCAGTTGTCGACCCTCCGAGGTGTCCACGGCTGAGGTGCTCGCGACGTTGGATGAGTGGCGGGGCGACTGGCCGAATGCTCGTCGTTGACGCGTCCTGCTTGTTCGAGGTTGTTGCGGACACGCCTCGGGCGGACGCGATCGCGGCGCGTCTGGCCGCAGACGTCGATCAGGCGGCGCCGCACGTGATCGACGTCGAGGTGATGGGGCTATCCGGGCCCAGTACCTGCGGGGGAGACTGACCACACGGCTGCGGGCCAGGCAGTCGCTGACCTGCGCGATTGGCCGGGTGAGCGTTTCGGGCACCAGTGGCTGCTGGAGCGTGCGTGGCAGCTCCGCGATTCGGTGCGGGGATGGGACGCTGTCTACGTGGCGCTGGCGGAGGCATTCGATGCGACTCTGCTGACTATGGATGAGCGGCTTGCGCGGGCGCATGGGCCGACCTGTCGGATTCGACGTCCTAGCAGGGGGGTGATCACCGCTGCCAAGGGCGGCATGCTGGAGGTGCGAGTTGCAACCCCCGGCCAAGTGCCGGCCCACCTCATTTGGTTATACCGGGTTATACTCTGATTATGAAGACAGCCATATCCGTTTCTGACGAGACGTTCGATCGCGTTTCCCGAACTGCGTCTGATCTCGGCATGAGCCGATCCGAGTTCTTCGCCCGAGCTGCGCAGCGCTACTTAGACGAGTTGGATGCCCAATCGCTCACCAGTCAGATCAACAGCGCCATAGCGCACCTTGATGGCACTGACGAGGCGGAGACCGCTGCGGTAGCCACCGGACACCATGTATTGGATGCAGTGGACGACGAGTGGTGATCAGCCGAGCTGAACTTTACTGGGCCGACCTGGAAGCACCCTCCGGCAGCCGACCAGCCAAGCGCCGTCCGGTACTGGTCATCCAGTCCGATCCATACAACGCCAGCCGCCTTGCGACCGTACTCACCGCGGTGATCACCTCCAACACGGCCTTGGCCGCAATGCCCGGCAATGTGTTCCTACCTGCCGTAGCGGCTGGGCTGCCACGCGATTCAGTCGTCAATGTCACTGCACTTGTCACGCTCAACAAGACAGACCTGTCGGATCGCATCGGCGAGGTATCACCGAACATCATGCGCGAAGTTGACCGGGGACTGCGGCGCGTGTTGGGTCTTTGATCTCCAGCACCCAGACGCTTTGCACTGCAATCGAACTCGCGATAGTCATCTACCGATAAGGGACATTATGTCAAGTGAAGTACTCGGTTTTCATCAGATGAATCACGAACACGCCGTGTGACTCTCGCCCACCGGATCTGTGTAACTCGGCCAAATAGCGAGGAACACAACAGGTTACCGTCGACTGTAGCGAGTATGCGTTGCCGCCTTCCCGGTCGCTCCACGCGACACGCGGCGAATGAACTTCGTTTTGCGATGGACCTACCTGCGTCGATGTGGTAATGATTCATTAGATGATTCAATGATGCATCAGATGAGACAGGCTGGGAGGCTGATTTGCCCGTCGACAAGAGCGGTCGCGTGTTCCTGGTTGGTTCCGTTCCTCTGTTGCATCCCGAGGCCCAAACCGTCGAGGAAATGCTCGATGGGTGGCGCAACCAGCAACTGTGCCGCAACCTCGCCCACGACACCATTGATAAGCGCATCGCCCTGGTTCGCCGCTTCATTGCCCACTCCAATGAGTTCCCCTGGTCCTGGACACCAGCGGTCGTTGAGGAGTTCTTCGCTGATCTGCGCGGCATCAAAGGCCGCGCACAGTCGACGTCCCGCGGCTATCAGAACGGCCTGCGGTTGTTCTGCTCGTACATCGCCGACCCGGACTACGGCTGGGATCGGGTCTGCGAGCAGCGTTTCGGCACCCACCCAGCACAAGTATTTTTCGCCTGGAACACCGCGACTCACGTCCAAGACAACGAGCAAGATCCGGAGAAGCGCTCCTTCACCAAACAGGAGTTGCAGCACTTCTTCGATCACGCCGACGATCAAGTGACCCTGATCGCCAACTCGCGGAAGAAAGGCTGGCTGCCGGCCTACCGCGACTCGGTGATGTTCAAGGTCGCCTACTCCTATGGGCTGCGCTTCAACGAACTGCGCCAC
>NZ_JBYCLE010000109.1:0-13924 GCF_057473765.1 Mycobacterium sp. TH-M106
CGCCCATGCAGGGCACCGTGGTCAAGGTGGCCGTCGAGGAGGGACAGCAGATCGCCACCGGCGACCTGGTCGTCGTCCTGGAGGCGATGAAGATGGAGAACCCCGTCACCGCCCACAAACACGGCACCGTCACCGCTCTGGCGGTCGAGGCCGGCGCGGCCATCACCCAGGGCACGGTGCTGGCCGAGATCAAGTAGCCGACATGTGATCATGTGACGACAAGCACGTCAGGCTTGCAGTGGGTTCTCCCAACGCAGCTCTTTGAAGCGTGCGAAGTCGGTGTCGGCAGAGTACAGCGTGGCCCCGTGTTCGATGGCGAGAGCGGCCAACATCGCGTCCGGGACCAGGTTGCCGCCGACGTCATAGGCCGTGATGAGTTGGCCGAGGATCCGGTGATATTCGGGTCCCGGCTGCGGGACCCATGCAACGGGTGCCGAGAGCCAGTCAATGACTCGGTCATAGGCCGTCGTGGGCGCTAATGGTTGCGGGAAGACCCGAGGATGCGTGGCAATACGCAGAAAGGTGGCAGTGCTCTGCCACGGCAAGCCGACACGACGAGATCCGTTGAGCTGATGCGTCAGCCAGGCGACCGCGGCCTGATGCAGCTTGGCTCGCTCGTCGACGGCATAAATCAGGATATTGGCGTCGAGCAGCATCAGCGGTTTACGGGGCCATCGGCGCTCTCGATCGCCTCCCAGACGTTGGAGTAATCGATGATCGCCCTACCCATGTCATGGGTCTGCTGCCGGAAACGAGCACGGACCTCCCGCTTTGCGAGGCCAGCTCGGACCAATTCGTTGATCGCGTCACTCAACCCGATCGTGTGCTCCCGCCGAAAGCGTTCTACAGCACGGGCGACGTCATCTGCGAGGTTGACAGTTGTTCGCACCAAGCCAGGGTAACGCATCAAGATGCGTCGACCTTGACGTCTCGATGCGGAGTGGACGTCGCAGCAACGGATCGTTCTCCGTTACACTGTTAATGCAATCTGTATGGATCTCGATCTAATATGTATGCATGAGTTCATTGCTGCAGATCCGCAACGTCCCCGACGCAGCTCGACGGGAACTCAAAGCGCGAGCGGCTGCGCATGGCCAGTCGCTCAACGCCTATCTGCTCGACCTGATCAACCGGGAAGTCGCCCGCCCCACGGTTGCCGAAGTCCTTCAGCGCGCCGTGCAACGCGCCGAGCGTGCTACCGGGTCGGCGGCCGATGCCATCGACGCCGCTCGAGCCGATCGAGACGAGCAGCTGACTCGCCGCCGCGCGTGATCGTCGTCGATAGCGCTGCGCTCGTCGACGCACTCACCGTCGTCGAGGGCACCGAAGAGTTGCGCGCCGACCTCGCCGATGAGGAGCTGCATGCCCCGGCGCTATTGGACTTCGAGGTCGTCTCCGCGCTGCGCGGGTTGACCCGCGGCAGGCAGATCAGCGCGGCCCGGGCGCTCGACGCCTTGACCGACTTCGATGCCCTACCCATCCGCCGATGGTCATGCAGGGCAGCCCTTCGGCTACGGGCATTCAGCCTGCGCGACAACCTCACCGCCTACGACGCCGCCTACGTGGCGCTGGCCGAGGCGCTGGAGTGCCCGATCCTGACCCGGGACAAGCGACTGGCCCGCTCCAGCGGCCACAACGTAGAGATCCGTCTCCGCTGACCATCGCGATTCAGACACCGTAAAGACTTGCGACGTTGTCGTGCAGCTTCCGTGCCAGCGGTGGCGCGGCGTAGGTGTTGGTGACGACCTCGATGTAGGCAGCGGTGTCACCGTCTTCGGCGACCTTCATCGCCTCGTCTAGTTCGGCACAGGTCGCCACCCGTGCCGTGTACCAGTTTGTGCAGCCGAGGGCGTGTGGCAGTTCGGCGTAGTTCCACGATGCCAGGTCGTTGTAGGCGATGTCGGGATCCTTGCAGAGCAGCCGCTCGATGAGATAGCCGTTGTTGTTGAGTACGAACACGATCGGCTTGAGGCCACGGCGTCCGAACTGGCTGATTTCCTGAGCGGTCAGTTGGTGGGAGCCCTCCCCGGTGACCAGGATCAGCCGGCGATCGGGATCGGCAACCGCGGCGCCGAACGCGGCCGGCGTAGCCCATCCGATTGCCCCCCACAGGGTCTGGTTGTGAAATCGGGCGCCTTTCGGCAGGTGCGCGAAGGCCAGGCCCATCGAGCATGTTCCCGTTTCGGCGATGATGGTGTCGTTGGGTTTGAAAAACCGCTCCCACCGCGGGTAGAGCGTCTCGGCGGTGATCTCGGTGTCGCGTTCGCCGGTGACCTCGCCGAGTGTCGTCGGGCGGATCGCCGTCGAGAGGCTGCGTTTGGTGACCCGTTTGGTGAGTTCGGGCAGCAGGTCGCGCATTTCAACGCTGGTGAACACCTGGCTTCCCACCCGGGTTTGGTGTTGGCGGATGTCGATGGTTCGGGCGGGGGCCAGGTTCGAGGTGAACGCGCCGGTGTTGTAGTCGGTCATCATTGTGCCGAAGCACACCACCCGGTCGGCGGACTCCACGAACTGGCGGATGTCTTCGCTCATCAGCTTGCCGTCATACATGCCCAGGTAAGCCGGCTGCTCTTCGTCGAGCACGGATTTGTCGGCGAACATGGTCGCAAACGGTAACCCGCAGGCGTCGACGAAAGCCTGCAGCTCGGTTCGTAGGCCGAGCCGGGCAGTGAGCATTCCCGGCAGCACACAGGCCGTCTCGGCGGATCCGAGCGCTTCGATGACAGCACTGGCCGCAGCATCGAGTGACTGTGGGTCGCTGGACGGCAGCTCCAGCGGTTGCGCGCGGCCGACGACGACCCGGTCGACGAGATCGGAGGGAAAAGCCATATAGACCGGGCGACGACGGTACCGGGCCGTGGCGATCAGCCGCTCCGTTTCGTAGGCCACGTTCTGCGGAGTCATGATGGCACTGGCACAAACCACCTGATCGGCCATGTGCTTGAACAGATCGAACTCACCGTTTCCCAGGGTGTGATGGACTTGTGCACGAGCTTCCTGCACCGGCATCGCGGGCATGCCGGTCAGATGAAACACCGGCAAGGCCGCCGCATACGATCCGGCGACCGCACCGATCGCGCCCAACTCACCAACCCCGTACGTCGTGCTCAACGCGGCCATGCCCCGGACCCGCGCATAACCATCGGCCGCGTAACCGGCGTTCAATTCGTTGCAGCAGCCGATCCACTGTATGCCGCGATGTTTGACGATCGCGTCTTGCACCGGGAACGCGAAGTCGCCGGGGACACCGAAGATGTCGTCGACCCCGATTTCCTTCAGCCGTCGAAGGACATACTCGATCACTGTTTCCGACATGGGGCACTTCGTCAGGGGCTGTTAAAGCTGCGGGCGTTACGAACATAGCAACCTCCAACCGCCTCGGCGGTGCGGGAGTCGCCTCGCATTGGCACGATGGCTAGGTGAGCACCGCATCCGCCGACCCGCTGGCCCGGTTCGGCGCACTGACTCGGGACTGGTTCGCCGGTACCTTCCCCGCACCGACCCCGGCGCAGACCCGGGCCTGGTCGGCGATCGCCGACGGCAACAACACGCTGGTCGTCGCGCCCACCGGGTCCGGTAAGACACTGGCGGCGTTCCTGTGGGCCCTGGATAGCCTGACTGACGCGGCTCAACGCGTTGCCGATCCAGCCGCCGGCACCCGGGTGTTGTACATCTCGCCGCTGAAGGCGCTGGCGGTCGACGTCGAGCGCAACCTGCGCACCCCGCTGACCGGGATTCGCCGGATCGCGCAGCGGCGCGGCCTCCCGGCACCGGAGATCACCGTCGGGGTGCGGTCGGGAGACACTCCGCCGGCGCAGCGCCGCCAGCTGATCGCCCGGCCGCCCGACGTGCTGATCACCACCCCGGAGTCGCTGTTTTTGATGCTGACCTCCGCGGCGCGGGCGACGCTGACCGGTGTGCGCACGGTGATCGTCGACGAGGTGCACGCGGTGGCCGGCACCAAGCGCGGCAGCCACCTGGCGCTGTCGCTGGAGCGACTGGACGCGCAATGCGGCCGGCCGGCGCAGCGGATCGGGCTGTCGGCCACCGTACGCCCACCAGAGGAAGTCGCCCGCTTCCTGTCCGGCCAGTCCCCGACCACCGTCGTAGCTCCCCCGGCGGCCAAAGCGTTCGAGCTGACCGTGCTGGGGGTACCTCCCGCTCGCGGGGGGGTGCCGGCGCCCGATATGGTCAACCTCGCCGGCAACACCATCTGGCCCGAAATCGAAGCGCGCATCGTCGACAGAATCGAAGAACACCGCTCGACGATCGTCTTCGTCAACTCGCGGCGGCTGGCCGAGCGGCTGACCGCGCGGCTCAATGAAATCCACACCGAACGCTGTGGCGTGCAACTCGAGTCCGACCCCAACCCGCTGGTCGCCGGGGGCGCGCCCGCGCAGCTCATGGGCAGCGGCCACAGTCACGGCGCACCGGCGATTCTGGCGCGGGCGCATCACGGCTCGGTGTCCAAGGAGACCCGCGCCGCGGTCGAAGAGGACCTCAAACGCGGACGCCTGAAAGCGGTGGTGGCGACCTCCAGCCTGGAGCTGGGCATCGACATGGGCGACGTCGACCTGGTGATCCAGATCGAGGCGCCGCCGTCGGTGGCCGCCGGCCTGCAGCGCATCGGTCGGGCCGGGCATCAGGTCGGCGAAGTCTCGTCAGGGGTGCTGATTCCCAAGCACCGCACCAACTTGATCGGCTGCGGGGTGGCGGTGCAGCGCATGCTTGCCGGGCAGATCGAGACCCTGCGGGTGCCCACCAATCCGCTCGACATCCTGGCCCAGCACACCGTGGCCGCGGCCGCGGCAGAACCGCTGGACGCCGACGCCTGGTTCGACACGGTGCGCCGGGCCGCCCCGTTCGCCACCCTGCCGCGCAACGCATTCGAGGCGACGCTGGACCTGTTGTCCGGTAAGTACCCTTCCACCGAGTTCGCCGAGCTGCGGCCGCGGCTGGTCTACGACCGCGACACCGGCACCCTGACCGCGCGGCCGGGCGCGCAGCGGCTCGCGGTCACCTCCGGTGGCGCAATCCCCGACCGCGGACTGTTCGCCGTCTACCTGGCTGGCTCCGAAAAGCTTTCCCGGGTAGGCGAACTCGATGAGGAGATGGTCTACGAGTCGCGTCCCGGCGACGTCATCTTGCTGGGCGCGACCAGCTGGCGGATCACCGAGATCACCCATGATCGGGTGCTGGTGATCCCGGCGCCGGGGCAGCCGGGCCGGCTGCCGTTCTGGCACGGCGATGGCGTCGGACGCCCGGCGGAGCTCGGAACCGCGATCGGCGCATTCACCGGTGAGCTGGCGGGTCTGAACCGTGATGACTTCGGCAGACGTTGCACGGCTTTGGGTTTCGACGACTACGCCATTGACAACCTGTGGCAGCTGGTGGCCGATCAGCGCGAGGCGACCGCGGTGGTGCCTACCGACACCACGCTGGTGGTGGAGCGGTTCCGCGACGAGCTCGGTGACTGGCGGGTGATCTTGCACTCGCCCTACGGGCTGCGGGTGCACGGCCCGCTGGCGTTGGCGGTGAGCCGCCGGCTGACCGAACGTTACGGCGTCGACGCGTTGCCGACCGCCTCCGACGACGGCATCGTTCTGCGGTTGCCCGACACCGATATGGGCTCGCCCCCGGAGACTTCGGCGGCGCCGGGAGCCGAGCTGTTCGTCTTCGACGCCGACGAGATCGAAGCGATCGTCACCGCCGAGGTCGGAGGCTCGGCGCTGTTCGCCGCCCGGTTCCGGGAGTGCGCGGCCCGCGCGCTGCTGCTGCCGCGCCGGCACCCGGGCCGCCGGTCGCCGCTGTGGCAGCAACGCCAGCGCGCCGCCCAGCTGCTCGACGTGGCACGCAAGTATCCGGACTTTCCGGTGGTGCTGGAGACCGTGCGGGAATGCCTGCAGGACGTCTACGACGTACCGGCCCTGACCGGGTTGATGTCGGCGATCGCGCAACGCCGGGTCCGGGTCGTCGAGGTGGAGACGCCCACCCCGTCGCCGTTCGCGGCGTCGCTGCTGTTCGGCTACGTCGGGGCGTTCATGTACGAGGGCGATCACCCGAGCGCCGAGCGCCGTGCAGCGGCGTTGTCGCTGGACGCCGGCCTGCTGGCCGAACTGCTCGGCCGCGTCGAACTGCGTGAGCTGCTCGATCCCGAGGTCATCACCGCCGTCGCCGCCCAGCTGCAGCACCTGACTCCCGAGAAGGCTGCCCGTGACGCCGAGGATGTGGCCGACCTGCTGCGCCTGCTGGGCCCGCTGACCACCGACGAGGTGGCCGCCCGGGCCGGCGGGGCCGGTGTGGAGGGCTGGCTCGAGGGTCTGCTCACCGCCAAACGGGTGCTGGCGGTGTCGTTCGCCGGACACAGCTGGTGGGTCGCGATCGAAGACATCGGCCGGCTGCGCGACGGCGTCGGGGTGGCGGTGCCGGTCGGCGTGCCGGCCAGCTTCACCGAGCCGGTCGGCGACCCGCTGGGCGAGCTGCTGGGGCGTTTCGCGCGCACCCGCGGGCCGTTCACCACCGGCCAGGCCGCTGCCCGGTTCGGCCTCGGGCAGCGGGTGGCGGCCGACGTGCTGGGCCGGTTGGCGGCCGACCGGCGGCTGGTGCGCGGCGAATTCGCCGATGTCCCGGCGCAGCTTGGCGCCGCCGGCGAGCACTCCGGCGAGCAGTGGTGCGACGCCGACGTGCTGCGGATTCTGCGGCGCCGGTCGCTGGCCGCGCTGCGGGCCCAGATCGAACCGGTCTCCACCGCTGCCTACGGTAGGTTTCTGCCAGCCTGGCAGCAGATCGGTGCGGACGCCGTGTCCGGCGTGGACGGGCTGGCCGGCGTCCTCGACCAACTCGCCGGGGTCCCCCTGCCGGCCTCGGCGGTCGAACCGCTGGTGCTGGCAGCCCGGGTGCGTGACTACTCCCCCGCGATGCTGGACGAGCTGCTGGCCTCCGGGGAGGTGCTCTGGTCGGGCGCCGGTACGATCTCCGGTGCCGACGGCTGGATCGCTTTTCACGCCGTCGATTCCGCGCCGTTGACGCTGGCCGCCGGTGCTGCAATCGAATTCGGTGACGCACACCGCGCGATCCTGGACACCCTGGGTGGCGGCGGAGCGTTCTTCTTCCGCCAGCTGGCTCGCGACGGGATCGGTGAGGCGGCGCTCAAAGCCGCGCTGTGGGAACTGATCTGGGCCGGCTGGATCACCGGAGACACCTTTGCGCCGGTGCGGGCCGCCCTCGCCGGCGGCCACGGCTCCCGAAGGCGCTCGACGCCCGCGCACCGGCAGCGGCGCCCGCCGCGGCTGAGCCGTTACAGCGTGGCCCACCCCGCGGCCCGTGCCGCCGATGCGACCGTGGCCGGCCGCTGGTCGGCGCTGCCGACCCCGCAACCCGATTCCACCGTGCGGGCACATCATCAGGCCGAGCTGCTGCTACACCGCCACGGTGTGCTGACCAAAGGCGCGGTGGCCGCCGAGGGAGTGCCCGGCGGATTCGCCACCCTGTACAAGGTTCTGAGCGCATTCGAGGACGCCGGCCGGTGCCAGCGCGGCTACTTCGTCGAGTCGCTGGGCGGGGCACAGTTCGCCGTCGCGTCGACGGTCGACCGGCTGCGCGGCTACCTCGACGGTGTCGACCCGCGCCGGCCCGACTACCACGCCGTGGTGCTGGCCGCCACCGATCCGGCCAACCCGTACGGCGCGGCGTTGCCGTGGCCGGCCGGTGCCGGCGCCGCCCGACCGGGCCGCAAAGCGGGGGCGCTAGTGGTGCTGGTGGACGGGGCGCTGACCTGGTTCGTCGAGCGCGGCGGGCGATCACTTCGTAACTTCGTCGACGACGCCGAAGCCCAACATGCCGCCGCCGTCGCGCTGGCCGACGTGGTGGCCGCCCGACGGGTCGACGGGCTTACTGTCGAGCGGGTGGACGGGGTGCCGGTGCTGCAGCTCCAGGATTCGCCGGTGCTGGCGGCATTGACCGATGCCGGATTCGCCCGGACCCCCCGCGGATTGCGGTTGCGGTAGTCGGATGGCCGACGCCCGCCCGCTGTAACACGGCGCGAACCGACCCGCCATCCGCATCACATGGGTGTTGTCCAGCTCGGGGTGAAACTGCCCGAAGGGCCACCGCCGCCGGGCGAAGTCCCGGCTGCGGCGTAGCGATGCTTGTGATGCGGTATTGTCGTCATCATGCGCACCACTGTGTCGATCTCCGATGAACTGCTGGCGGCCGCTAAGCGTCGGGCCCGCGAGCGGGGTCAATCGCTGGGCGCAGTAATCGAGGACGCCCTTCGCCGAGAACTTGCTGCGGTCCGCGGCCGGAGCCCTCGGCCGAAAGTTCCGGTATTCCGCGGCGGCGGCGGCATCCGGCCGGGGCTCGACCTGACTTCTAACCGGGCGTTGTACGAGGTTCTCGACGAGGGCCAGGACCTGAACCCGGCCCGCGGCACCTCGCGCTGCTGCGCGAAATCTGCGACGAGGCCGACGCGTCCGGCGATCTGATCCCCGACGCTGTCATAGCGGCCATCGCCGTCGAGCATCACTGTGACGTCGTCACTCTCGACCGGGATTTCGCCCGGTTCGCGTCCGTGCGCCATCTGCGCCCGGGTGTCTGAATACAAGAGCTTGATGCCTCAGCGGAAGCGGATATTCGACGTCGCCAGGCCGAAGATCTTCCGGCCACCGGACTTCGCCGCGACGACGACGACACCGCTGCGGGTTGCCGGGTCCAACGACTTGAGCCGGCCGCCGAACTCGATGTCGCCGCCCTCGGCGGCCGACACGATCGCGGGCTGGGATAACCGCACTGCGAAACGGGTGACCGCGCCAGGGTCGCCCGACCATGCGGAGACGAACCCCGCACCCAAACCCATGGTGAGCATTCCGTGGGCGATCACATCGGGCAGCCCGGCCAGCTTGGCGAGGTCCTCGTCCCAGTGAATCGGGTTGGCGTCGCCGGCTACACCGGCATAGTTCACCAGGTCGCCGCGGGACAGTCGGGCATGGTGCACCGGCAGCTCGTCGCCGATCTTCAGGTCATCGAACGACGGTGTTCCCGGCGTACGGGTCATTCCCGCCTTGGTGATTCGCACCTTGCCCTCGGGGCGCACGGTCTTCTGATAGCTGGCAGCGGACTGGTCGACGCCGAGGATGTTCACGTCGTGCATCATCACGTTCTGCACGGCCGCCCTGATTCCCGCGTCGACCTCGTCGGCGGTGACGCCGACGACCGTGGTGTGCAGGGTGTGCACCCGCTCTCCGGCGGTGTCGGTGAAGGTGTTGGTCACGGTGATCAGGTCTCTGCCGGCGATCGTGCGCACCGACGACAGTTCGACATCGGTGAGCAGTTCGTCGCCGGCCACGATCGGGCGGTGCTGCTCGAAGACCTCCTCGGTCTGCACGTAGGTGTCGTAACCGACGACCACTGATTCGAACATGCGCCGATTGGTCGCCATGGCCGGAACCGACGTGAACGTCAGCGGGGCAACCACGTCCGGATAGCCCAACTCCGCGGCGGCGGCGACATCCCAGTGCGCGGGGTGATAGTCCTGCACGGCACGGGCGTACTCGCGCACCTTCTCGCGACCGACCCGGTAGGTGCCGTCCGCCTGGTAGTAGTGGCCGACCCGCGATTCGATCGCCGACGCCGCTGTTGCTGCGACCATGAATGTACTCAACCGTTCTCTCGGCTTCGTCGGTGAGACCGACCAGTGCACACTAACGCTCAGGCACCTTCACAATCCATGTCGGTGACCTGTAACGGCAGGCTGTCCCCGAGATGCGAGCGTGTGGGCAGCGTGTCCAGCAGGTCGGCGAAGTCACGTGCGGCCGGGATCGCCCTGGCTTACCAACGGGTCGACGCCACCTGAAGTGCTACTGTTAGCACATGGCGTCGGTGGGTGTGCGGGAGCTGCGACAGCGAGCCAGCGAACTCCTTCGGCGCGTCGAGGCCGGCGAGACGATCGAGATCACCGACCGCGGTCGGCCCGTCGCCGTGCTCTCGCCGATGTCGAAGGGCGGTCCGTACGAGCAGATGCTGGCCAGCGGCGAGATCGAGCGCGCAGCGCTCGATTTCAACGATCTGCCCGAACCGCTCGAACTCGAACCGGGCGTCGAGCTGCCGTCGCTGACGCTTGCTCGGCTGCGTGAGCACGAGCGCTGATGGCGGCCGTTTACCTCGACTCGTCGGCTATCGTCAAACTCGCGGTTCGTGAGCCGGAGTCGGATGCGCTGCGTCGCTACCTTCGCCGTCGCAGTCCGCGGGTGTCCAGCGCCCTGGCACGGACGGAGGTCATGCGGGCTCTGCTCGACAAGGGCGAACCAGCCCGAAAAACCGGACGTCGCGCGCTGGCGGGTCCCGACCTGCTTCGCCTCGACAACCGGGTGCTCGATCTCGCTGGTCGGCTCCTGCCATTCGAACTACGCACGCTCGACGCCGTCCACCTGGCGACGGCGCAGCGGCTCGGCACCGACCTCGGCCGGTTGTGCACATACGACGACCGGATGGCTGTCGCCGCCGCCGAACTCGGCATCGCCGTCATCGCCCCCTCGTAATCACCGTGCCCACCTGGATGCTCCCAGGTCAAAGGCTCGACCGTTACGGATGCCTTGGGCTGGAGTGCCCGGATTGCTTGATGCCACGTGGCAGATACGAACCGGGACTGCGGCCAGTCCATCGCCGAAAGGCCCTGGTGAAGGCGCTCGGTTCGGAGAAGCCCAAGCGTCGCGACAGTGCCGCCAAGGTTTCCTCGCCACGGACCAGGCCGGCGATTGCGGCGTCGCGCAGGATCGAGTCGCGGATCTGTCGGATGGAGGTGTGCTCATCGCGAAGTCTGCGGCCCGTGCAATTGGATCAGCCGGCCGGCGCGAGCATCTGCTTCCAGCCGTCGTCGCCAATGTTGTCCGAATTCGTCACGGAAAACCGCTGTCCGTCGGGTCCGACGACGACACCGCTCTGCACGTCGTAAATCGCGGTGGGCGACGCGGCCGGAACGTAGACGCACGGGTTGGGTTGTTGCCCGTTGCATTCGACGGTGCCCGAGCCCGGCCGCTGCAGCGGATCGCTGACCGGGGGCGGCGTGCCCGGCAGCTGATCCGCGGGCAGCGGATTGAGATTGGTGTTGATCGACGGTGCAGGGATCACCCGACCCGGGTCGACGGGCTGGTCGCAGCGCGCGCCGGGCGCGGGGCAGTTGCGGATCTGATTCGGGTCTCCGTACCACGGGTTGGTGCCCAACGGCACATAGGGTTTGTCGCTGCGGCACTCCCGCGGGCTCGCCGCCCGCTTACCGGGCACATCCACACACAGGTTGTTACGGGCACCGCGCACCACGTTCGTGTAGGTGTCCTGCGGGATCTTGCAGTAGGTGCCGGCAGGCAGCGGCGCGGTGCTGGTGTCCGCTGGTGAGCGCCACTGCGACGCCGGCAGGAAGCCGGTCAGGCACGGCGGCGGCTGGTTGATCGACAGCGCGACGTCCAGTGACACCTGGTCGGGGTAGGCGGAGACCGCCGCCTGCGACTCCGCAACGGACTGCGGCAAGAACACCAGCAGCCCCTCGACGCCGTTGTGATAGCGCTTGAGCATGTCCGCCACGACCGCGACATTGGCCAGCGTCTGCGGCAGCGCGTCACGCACGGCGGCCAGCGTCGCATTGACCTGATCTGCCGTGGGTGCGACGTTGGCCACGACGCTGCGCAACGCGTGGTCCTGCTCAGCGGTCTGCGCGGCCAGCACATTGAGGTTGGCGGCCCAGCGCCCGATCTCGTCACTGGAATCGACCTGGCTGTCGATGATGGGCGCCGAATGCTCGATGATGGCGTTGACGTCGTTGATGTTGCCCTTGACGTCGTGGGCGATCGCAGTGGTGGCGTCGACCAAGCGCCGAAGGGGAGGCCCCAGCCCGCCCACGGCCTGTGACGTCTCGTCGAGCAGTGCTGCGATCTTGTCCTCGGGCAGCGCCGCTATGCCCTGGTTGGCAGCATCGAGCGCGGGGCCGATCTGGGCGGGCACCGTGCTCTTGGTGATCGTCTGCCCGTTGTCGAAGTACGGACCGCTGCTGCGGGCCGACACCAGGTCGATGTACTGTTCACCGACCGCCGAGACCGAGTGCACATGAGCTGAGGCGTCAACTGGAATGCGGTAGCCGGTGTCGATGCTCATCGCCGCCTGCGCGCCCTGCTCGGTCGGCTCGACGGCGGTGACCTTGCCGACGGTGATGCCTCGGTAGGTGACGTTCGCTGTGCGGTACAGCCCGCCGGATGCGGGCAGATCGGCGTACAGGGTGTATCGACCGATGCCCACTAGGCTGGGGATCCGCAGGAAGTAGATGCCCAGGACCGCCACGGCGATGATCGAGAGCGCGGTCAACAACACCAGCTGAATTTTGATCAGGCGGGTCAGCATGCCCTACTCACCCCTTTCGACCAGTGGGCCGCCCGGCACGTCATTGGGGTTCGGCGTGAACCGGACGTCCGGGATCATGGTGCTCGGATCGCGCCCCCAGGACTGCTCGAGCGCCCGCATCATCCCCGAGACTCCCGTTCCGCTCAGCAGCGCGTTGTCCAGGGTGGAAAACGTCAAGTCGGCCGTGGCCGACACGTTGACATAGTCGCCGCGAATCACCTTGTCCACGTAGTCAATGTTGAACGGGGCAGTGAGGAGCAGCCTCAGCGCGTCGGGCAGATATGGCACAGCCCGACCGAGCTGCTTGAGCGGTCGCTGCAGCGACTGCAGGTCGTGGTGCAGGTCGGTGCGGGTATCCGAGAGCGTCCGGTTGGCGACGTCGCTGAACCGCCCCAACGACTGCGTGGCGTCGGCGAACAGATCGCGGGTGTCGGCGAAATGACGGATCAGCGGCGGGATCTCGGTGAGCACCCGATCCAGCGTGTCGTCGCGGTTGGCGGCAATAGACAGGAGTTGGTTGGTGGAGTCGATCGCGCGGGTGAGGTCGTCACGTTGGCGGTTGAGTTCGGCAGTGAACGTGTCCAGCCTGGTGAGGAATTCGCGAATCTGATCGACGTGGCCGTCCAGGATGTCGAAGACCTGGGATTGGATCACCTCGAGGTTGGGAAAGCCACCGCCGTTGAGGACGACCGCGATGCTGGCCAGCGTCCGTTCGACGGTGGGGTAGGCCGAGGAGTTCTTCAGGCCAATGGTGTCGCCGCTTTTCAGCGGTTGTGGCGACGGATTCGGCGGTGCGGCCAGTTCGACGTGCTGGGTGCCTAGCAGGCTGGTCTGGCCGATTCGCGCGGTCGCATTCGCCGGCAGTTGCACGTCGGAATCGAGGTCCAGCGTCAAGGTCGCGATCCAGTTCTTCAGGCTGATGTCGCGCACCGTGCCGACCCAGACGTCGGCGACCCGCACCCGGCTGTTGGTGTTCAGCGCCAGCGTGTCGGGCACCTGAACGTAGATCGTCAAGTGCTGGGGGCCGGTGCCCTGGCCTACCGGCAGCGGCACGTTGGCGATGCCGCGCCAGCTGCACGAGCTCAACACCACCGGAGCCAGTAAGAAGGCCAGCAATACCAGCCCGCGGCGACCGGTTCCGACACGGAGTCGGGTCAGTGCGCGCATCGCGCTCGTCGCGCGCCTCAGGGCTTGTCGGTTCGGCTTGCTCCTCGCGCGCATCGCGCTCGTCGCGCACCTCACTGGCGCGGCCCGGTCTGCGCGGCGGGTGCCGGTCCGGGAACGACGCCCGGCGCCGGCGCGGGTGGCGGTCCCGGCTGCGGGTACCAGGGCGGTGGCAACGGGCTGGATTCGTCGTAGGCGTCCGGCGACCCGGGCAGGTTGGTGCCCGGTGGTGGGGGCGTGATGTCCGGGCCGCCCATCAGCTCGGCCAGCGATTCCGGGGTCAGCATGTTCGCGGTGAGCGGTTGAACCTGCGTGCCCTGCATCCCGGGTGCGACGATCCAGCCCGGCTCGGAGTTGCGATGCGAAAACGGGGTGT
>NZ_JBYCLE010000110.1:0-35408 GCF_057473765.1 Mycobacterium sp. TH-M106
TCAACGTCCTGTGGGCCATGCTGCGCGACCACCAGGCCTATCAACCCACCACACCTAACGCCGCGGCGGCTTGACAACTTCATTGAGAATCTCCTTCACTGGGTTAATTGACTGCATACGCGGATGTCTTTTCCGGCTTCCGCCGGCTGCCGTTGCGCCCTTGGTCTTCAGCTGCGGATCCGTTGTCCCCTTCCGCCGCAGCCACCAACGGTAGTTTTCGTCGATACCCCAGACCGCCACCGGCATCGGGATGAGCACGAGCAGCATCCAAGCGTCAAGGGCCGCACAGCCGAATACCACTTGCAGTAGCGGTAGATAGATAACGGCTGAAGCAAAGGCCAATTCGAAGGCGATGCCGCCCAACAACAAACGATTGGTGGTGATGCCGACCGATTTGAGCGTAGCCCAGGCGGTCCGCGCGGCGAACGCGGTTCCGACCTGGCAGGCAACGATCGCCGCGAAGGACATCGTGGTGGCTTGCAGGTAGGCGTGGTGCAGTGGTGCACCGACGCCGGTGGGATCACCGGGATGCCATCCACCGCGATATAGGACGACAAAAAATCCGGTCATCACCAGCGCCGATGAGACAGTGCCCATCAGTCCCCAACTGCGCCAAAGCAGTTGACGAGTGATGACATTTTCCGATGTCGGCCTCGGCGGCTGGTGCATCAGCCCGGCTTCGGCCGGCTCGCGACCGAGTGCGAGGGCCGGCAGTGTCTCGGTCCCAAGATCGACGGCGAGGATCTGGAGAACCGTCAATGGCAGCGGCACGATCCCGCCGGACAACGCGAAAACTAGGAACGGCACGACCTCAGGTACGGCGTGCGCAAAGATGTAAATCATGAATTTGCGGACGTTGGCGAACACCCGCCGGCCTTCGCGAATACCGGCGATGATGGTGGCGAAGTTGTCGTCGGTGAGCACTACGGTTGCGGCCTCGCGAGCGACGTCGGTCCCGCTGCGGCCCATGGCCACTCCAATGTCAGCGCGGCGCAGTGCAGGTGCATCGTTGACCCCGTCACCGGTCATTGCCACAACCAGGCCGAGGTGGTGTAACGCGTCCGCGATCCGTAGTTTCGCTTCGGGTATTGCTCGCGCGAAGATGGTCTCGTATCCACTGCTCAGGGCGTCATCGAGGTCTTGTTCGCTCATCCGGTCCAGCTCCGCACCGTCGATCACACGCTCGGCGCGAATCCCCACTCGATGCGCGATCTCTGCGGCGGTTCGGCCATTGTCGCCGGTGACCACATGCACCCGGATTCCGGCGGTGTGGCATTGCCGTACCCCCTCGGCGACTTCCGGCCGGGGCGGATCGAGGATGCCGACCAACCCGAGCAGAGTCAGCTGCTGTTCCGCAGCGCCTCGATCGATATCCTGACCTTCCGACGTCAGGTCCCGCTCGGCGATAGCCAGGACCCGCAGCCCACGCTCGATCAAGTCACCGACTCGCCGCTGCCAGACCAAGCGTGCGTGCTCGTCTAACTCGCAGCGGGACAGCAGTTGCTCGGGGGCACCCTTGACGTGCAGAACCCTTCGATCGCCGACCGGATCCAAGGTCGACATCCGCATCAGATGTGGATCGAAGCGGAAAAGTTTGATTCGCTGGCTATCTCGTAACGCCGGATCGATAGCGATCCCTTGCCGAACAGCATGCTCCAAAAGAGCGATTTCGGTGGGATCCCCGATGGGCCCGGCATCAAGGCTGGCGGTGGTACACAGCGCAGCCGCGGTGATCAGCGACCTGGGCTCCGATTCAGCGATCGCCTCGACTACCTGCATCCGGTTCTGGGTGAGCGTTCCCGTTTTATCCGTGCAGATCACTGCCGCGCAGCCCAATGTTTCCACTGACGACAAGCGCTTGACGACCGCACCGACGCGGGCAAGCGCCCGCGCCCCAACGGCCAGCGCCAACGTGACTGTGGGCAATAGTCCTTCGGGCACATTAGCCACCAGGAGGCCTATCGCGAACATAAACGCTGCGCTCAAGCTTAGGCCGGCGACGATCCCCAGTGGAAGAAAGAGCACGCCGACTGCGATAGCGATGCCAGCGATCAGCCACGCCACCCGACGAACCTGACGCTCCAACGGGCCGACATCGACACGCACCCGCCGTGACAGCGCCGCGATACGGCCCAGTTCGGTATAGCTACCGGTGTGGTGGATAACGGCGATCGCCGATCCGGCAACGCAGATGGTCCCGCTAAATACCAGTACCGGCGAATCAAGTGCACGCTCGGCCTCCTCGACTGGGCCGGCACACCGTTCGACCGGGCTCGACTCACCGGTCAGCGCCGACATGTCGACTTCCACACTGCCCTCGATCAGCCGGGCATCCGCCGAAATACGATCACCCTCGTCGACAAACAACACATCTCCAGGAACCAGGTCGCGAGCAAGGACGTGCATTCGGCGCCCGTCCCGCAACACCCACGCCCGCTGGGGCACGTATGCGCTCAACGCTTCGACGGCGTGCTCAGCATGTTCTTCCTGGGCGAAGGCCAGCACCGCGTTGAGGACAATTACCGCGACAATCGCGATTGCCAACACCACCGACGCAGACACCAACGCCAGACCGGCGGCCAACCAGAGCAGCAACGCCAGCGGATGGGTGAACTGGCGCATCAGGGCGGCCCACCATCGGTTCCGCCCGTCTGTGGGCAACTCGTTTGGGCCGTATACCTGCAGGCGCCGCGCGACCTGGCGAGACCCCAAACCGGTCTCCGTGGAGACAAACTCGTTTACCGACCGCAACATTGCGGAGTTTCTGGGCAATCCGGGGCGACCCTGGGCGATACCCTCCGCACCGGCAGCTTCCGCTGTCGCCTGGCCCATCGACGTGTCGCTCCCGCCTGTTGATCCGAATCGAGTACCGCGATTGCCCGTGCTGGTTCGAGCCTGTGCCCACACGAAAGATCGATCCAGGGCCTTTGGTCGCCGTCGGCGGCGGCTTTGGGCCCCAAACGTCGGATGACCTTGGCCTCTTTTCCGGCACGAAATCGGGGAACATGCACCGCGACCACACTGATAACAGCCCGGTGCACTCTGGGACCAACAGCGAACAGTCCGGGGTCGAAGGACCCTAGCTGCGACTATGCTGCGGCCGTTAGGTTTTCCCTGTCGGCGCTCGAATTGGACACACACCGGCACCCGACCAGTGGAGAAGGACATCATGACTACTGCCCGCGACATCATGCACGTCGACGTCACCTGCGTCGGTGATCACGAAACCCTCACTGTGGCAGCTCAACGCATGCGCGATCTTGGCGTCGGTGCCCTGCCGATCTGCGGTGATGACGACCGCCTGCACGGAATGATCACCGACCGAGACATCGTGGTCAAGTGCCTTGCCGCCGGACTGGAGCCGGCCACCATGACCGCCGCCGAACTCGCTCAAGGCAACACCTACCACGTTGACGCCGAAGCCGACGTGGCGCAGATGTTGACGGTGATGGAAGAACACCAGGTGCGACGTCTGCCCGTCATCGAAGACCACCGTCTGGTGGGCATCGTCACCGAGGCTGATATCGCCCGGCACCTGCCCGAGCATGCGATCGCCGAGTTCATCAGGGCGATCTGCTCACCGAAAGCGCTGGCCAGTCACTGACCCGACCGAAAGCTGTCGACGATGACATCCGCCGGCGACGTCGACTCTCCGACGCCTGACGCCGCAGTTCTCACGAATGCGGTAGCGCTGGCGTGCCGGGCCCCGTCGGTGCACAATGTCCAACCCTGGCGGTGGCGAGCAGAAGGCGGGGCGCTGCACCTGTTCGTGGACCGCCGGCGGACCGTGCCGGCGACCGATCATTCGGGTCGAGAGGTGATCATCAGCTGCGGTGCCGTGCTGGATCATCTCCGCGTCGCGATGGCCGCAACCGGTTGGCGAGCCAACATCAGCCGGTTCCCCAATCCACATGACCTCGATCAGTTGGCGACAGTCGAATTCGGCCCGCAGGATAACGTCACCGATCAGCAACGGCAACGGGCCGACGCGATTCTGCGACGTCGAACCGATCGCCTTCCGTTCGAGCTTCCCACCTACTGGGATCATTTCGAACCCAGCTTGCGAAGGATGATCGACGACAACGTTGTGGTCATCGATGTGCTCCCCGATGAGCTACGTCCCCGTCTGGCCGAAGCCTCCCGACTCACCGAAACACTTCGACGCGATGATTCCTCCTACCACGCCGAGCTTGACTGGTGGACTGCGTCGTTCCGATTGAATGAGGGCCTGCCAGCCGACGTTCTGGCGACCGATAAGGAACGGTGGCGGGTTGACGTAGCGCGTGATTTTCCGTTCAGGAACAGTCAGGATCGGCGTCCCCAGGTCACCGTGGACTGGTCGAAAATCCTGGTGCTGGCAACCGACAAGGACACCCGCACAGATGTCTTACGGTGCGGCGAGGCACTCTCCACGGTGCTGCTGGAATGCACCATGGCCGGTTTGGCAACCTGCCCGCTTACCCATCTGATCGAATTAGACGAAAGCCGCGACATGGTACGCGACCTGATCGATCGGCGCGGCGAACCACAAGTATTGGTACGGGTCGGGACGGCTCCGCCGATGGCGAATCTCCCTTCTCCCACACCACGACGCCCGCTGGCCGACATTCTCGAAATTCGCTAGCAAGGTATAGGGCCATCTGAACCGACGAAACGACGAAAGGCACCTTAGGACCGTTGCGGTCCAACCGATTTGATCGCAGCCTGCTGGGCTCGGTGAGTTCCAGCCTGATCCGCCATGCGCACTGCCCGGTGGCGATCATCCATGACGAAGCCAGCGGCCCCGTGCCGGATTTCTGTGCGCTGGGATCGTTCCTCAAGTGCGGTTGATCTCCGCCACTGCCATCGCGACCACCTTCGGCACGGCCGCTGCGACAGCAGGGGTGAGACCAACCCCGTAGCCGATGTCCGCAATTTCGACGGTGAGCAGCACCAGGGCGTCGGGCACTCGCGCCAGCGCCTGGCCCAGCGCATAGGCGCGGGCCACGTCCAGGCTGTGCGAACTCGTTCGCCCGGGTGCGAACACCAGGTCGTCGGGTCCGCACCGACGAACCCGACCCGGTGATGACCCGTCGGCGACGGCGGCGTCGATCACCACCGCAAGGCTTGCTTCGGTCCATGCCTCCAGCAGACTCATCGGCTCGGCAATGCCGGTCACCACATGCACGGCCGGCAAGGTCAGCCCGTCCAGTGCCGCGGCGGCCGCGATACCCACGCCGTCATCGCGCCGATAGGTGTTACCCAGTCCGATGACGACGACGCCGGCAGTCACGTCCGCTCTACGGTCAGGGTCAGAAAGTGCGCCGAGCAGGAGATACACGGATCGTAGCTGCGAATCACCCGTTCGCACAACGTCGTCAGCGCGGGATCGTCTAGCGACAGGTTGTCGGTGACCACCCGGGCCAGGTTGGCTTCGATGGCCGCCTGGTTCTGTGAAGTGGGCGGGATGATCGTCGCCGCCGACACCATCCCGTCCGCTCCAATCCGGTACCGGTGGTACAGCAGGCCGCGGGGCGCCTCGCTGACGCCGTGTCCCACACCCGCGCAAGCCGGCACGTCGACGAACGGCCGCGACGGCCGATGATAGCCGGCAATGATCCGCAGCGCCTCATCGATCGCATACACCACTTCGACAGAGCGGACGATGATGCTGCGGAACGGATTCCGGCATTGTGTGGACAGCCCGGCGGCAGCGGCGGCCTGGGCGGCGGTCGGCGACAGTGTCGATGAGTTCAGCGAATAGCGAGCCAGCGGACCGGTAAGGTAGCATCCTCCGTCCAGGGTCGCGTGCAGCGCGGTGGAGTGCGGAACCTGCGATTCGGCGATGTGGTCGGTGAAGTCGGGCAACGCAAATGCCGGGCCGGCGCTACGGGCTATGGAGCCGTTCTCGATCGGGTACCGGTCGGGCTGGCTCAGCGCCAACAGCTCGTGGTCGAGGTCGATATCGGGATAGTCAAAGCCCGCAACCCAGCTCACCGTGGCCAGCGCGTCGTCCAGCGCCCGGTGCAGCTCCTCTGCCATCGACGTCAATTGCGCCCGGGTGGGCACCGAGTAAAACCCGCCCAGGCGCACGTTGACCGGGTGTATCGACCGTCCACCGATGAGCTCCATCAGATGATTGCCGGCCTTTTTCAGCCGCAGCCCGCGCTCGACAACGGCCCGTTGATCCCGCGACATCGCGATTGCGTCGGGATACCCGAGAAAATCCGGCGCGTGCAGCAGGTAGATGTGCAGGACGTGGCTGTGGATCCATTCACCGCAGTACAGCAACCGGCGCAGCGCAACGAGTTCTGGATCGACCACGACCCCACAGGCACCCTCGATCGCGTTGCAGGCGCTGACCTGATAGGCCACCGGGCAGATTCCACAGACCCGGGCGGTCAGGTCCGGAGGTTCGGTGTAGGCGCGTCCCCGCAGAAACGCCTCGAAGAACCGCGGCGGCTCGTAGATGTTGAGTTTCACCGATTCCAGCACACCGTCTTTCAGCCGGACGTGCAAGGCGCCCTCACCTTCGACACGGGTCAGGGTCTCGACGTGTAGCGTGCGGGTGGTGGGAGTCACTGCTTGTCCCGCTCGGCGGCGAACGTGGCAACGTTGAACGTCGAAAACACCCGATCGACGTCGCCGTCGGACATTCCATCGCGGCGCAACAGCGGGATCAAGATGGCGGTCGTCGGCTTCGCGGACGGGCCGAAACAACCGTAGCAGCCGCGACGATGCCTGGGACACAACGCACCACAGCCCGCGTGAGTGACCGGTCCCAGACACGGGGTGCCGTCGGCGACGATCACACAGGTCACTCCGCGGAGCTTGCATTCGGTGCACACCGTCTTGGCGGGCAGGTGCGGTTTGCGGCCGATCAGCAGCGCAGCAAGGGTTTCGAGCAGCTGACCCCGGTCGATCGGGCAGCCCTGCAGCTGATAGTCGACGGTGACGTGGGCCGATGCCGGTGTGGAAGTCGCCAACGTGTCGACGTACTCGGGCTTGGCATAGACCACCGAGGCGAATTCGGCGACATCGGCGAAGTTACGCAGCGCCTGCACCCCCCCTGCTGTCGCACAGGCGCCAATGGTCACGAGAACCTTGGACTGCTCCCGGATTTCGTGGATTCGCCGTTCGTCGGCTTTCGTGGTGACCGAACCCTCGACCAATGACACGTCGTAGGGCCCGCCGACCATCGCGCTGGATGCCTCGGCGAACGTCGCGATCTCGACCTGGTCGGCGAGCGTGAGCAACTCGTCTTCGCAGTCCAACAGCGTCAGCTGGCACCCGTCACAGGAGGCGAACTTCCACACCGCCAGCGTGGTCGGGCTCATCTAAAGCTCCTTGACCCGTAGCAGCGGGCCGGCGATATCGTAACCGACCACGGGCCCATCCCGGCACAGCAGCAACGGGCCCAGCTGACAGTGCCCGCACAAGCCGATCCCGCACTGCATGTTTCGCTCCAGGGAGAGCCGAATGTCGCTGGCCGCTACACCCTTCGCCGTCAGGACCTCGGCGCTGGACCGCAGCATCGGCTCCGGGCCGCACAGGAATGCGGTGGTGCGGTCGGAGTCCAGCGTCAGCCGGCTCAGCGGCTGGGTCACCAAGCCGACTTCGCCCGACCAGCCCGGGGCAGGCGCGTCGACGATGAGCTGAACCTCGATCCGCGGGTCTGCGGTCCACTCCCCGAGTTGCGCGGCGAACAGGAAATCACTTCGCGAGCGGGCACCCACGACGAGCATGATCTTGCCGTAACGCGACCGCTCCGCCAGTGCACCCAATATGGCCGGACGCAACGGACACAACCCGACCCCGCCGGCCACCATCACCAGATCCCGGCCGACTGCCTCGGCCAGCCCCCATGTGGTGCCGAACGGCCCCCGCACACCCACGACACTGCCCGGCTCGGCGTCGTGCAACGCCCGGCTCACCGCCCCGACCGCGCGGATCGTGTGGGTGATCGAGCCGTCGGTGACGCTGGGGTCACCGCTGATCGAGATCGCCACCTCGCCTACACCAAATGCATAGAGCATCATGAACTCCCCCGGCCGGGGTGTCCGCAAAGCTTCGCCGACCGGCTCCAGGCACAACGTCGCCGATTCCGGGCTTTCAACAACCCGGCTGCGCACCCGGTAGGGGACCGGGGACATCGGAGGGTGGTTCGGCGCTGCTGCTGCGACGCCGACTGCGCTGTCAGTCATCGTCCGCCGCCTGCGCCATCTTGTTCATCTCTTCGGTGATGTCGATGCCGGTGGGACACCAGGCGATACAGCGGCCGCAGCCGACGCAGCCTGACATGCCGAACTGGTCATGCCAGGTGCCCAGCTTGTGTGTCAGCCACTGCCGGTATCGCGACGAGCCCGACTGCCGGACGCTGCCGCCGTGGATATGCGAGTAGTCCAACTCGAAACAGGACGCCCAGTGCTGCCAGCGTTCGGCATGGTCGCCGCTGAGGTCGCTGATGTCTTCGGTGCTGGTACAGAAGCAGGTTGGGCACACCATGGTGCAATTCCCGCAGGTCAGGCAGCGACTTGCCACTTCTTCCCACTGCGGCGACTCGCGGGACCGGACCAGCAGGTTCGACATGTCGGTATCGGGCATGGCCCGGCCCATCTTGTGCACCGCCGCAGCGACCTCACCGCGGGCGGAATCGATCTCCGCGCTGTTGGCGTTCCGGTGCGGTATCGCGGCCAGCACCTCGAGCCCGTCCTGGCTGCCGACGTCCACCAGGTAGGTAGGGCTGTCCCCGTCAAGTCGTTCGGTGAGCGCCAGATCATAGCCCGGGCCGACCGCCGGGCCAGTGCCCATCGACGCGCAGAAGCACAGGCCGCCCGGCTCGGTGCAATTCACCGCGACCACGAAGATCTGCCGGCGACGGCTGGTATAAGAGTTGTCGGGATACTGCGAACGGCCCAGTACGCGGTCGAGGGTGGCGATCGCGGCCAGGTCACATCCGCGCACCCCGAGAAACGCATACCGTGGCGCTTCCGCTTCGGGTTCGGCCTGGGTGAAGCCGTCGCGGCTGGCCGACCACAACCGTCGCCGCGGCGGGTGCAGCAACTGCTTCCAGGACTGCGCTCCAGCCGAGTGCCCGAACACCGCCTGATCGTCGCGGCGACGCACCCGATAATGACCCGGACCCACCTCGACACCCCAGCCGCGTGGCAGATCGTCGGCCGACTCAAGCTCGGCCAGCACAATCGCGCTGTCGCGCAATGTCGGACCCACCACCCGATAGCCACGCTCGATCAGCGCATCGACGAGGTGGTGCAACCCAGCCGTGTCGAACAATGCAGTGGGGCCTATACCCCGTAAGTCCACTGCCATATCATCCCCCGTTGGTGTGCGCCGGACAAGGTCGTCGGGCTGCTCGGCGCGGATTCTTCCGCTACATGTTCACGGCGGCGGTCATTGTTGGGCATTGGTCATCACACACGATGCGAGGTTGGCTCCAAACGTAATATCGGACAAACGACCCCGTAATCAGGGACCTCCGCCCCTACTGCTGACTCGGCCAACCGACCACACTTGTGACAGTGGATCTCAAGGTTGGAGTAAGTCTCGAAGCTTTGGACAGAAGCTTTGGCCAGAAAGCGGTATGGCGATGAACACATGCTTCCCCGACCACAGCACCATCCATGCTGTCCTGTCGCTGGCCACCAAGGCGCCATCGGTTCACAATTCACAGCCCTGGCAATGGCGGGTAGGCGCACGCAGTTTGCACCTGTACGCCGACCGTCGGCTGCGTCTGCCCTACACCGATCCGGATCTGCGCGATCTTATATTGAGTTGCGGCGCCTGCCTGCACCACGCCGTTGTCGCGTTGGCGTCCTTGGGCTGGCAGGCCAGAATTCATCGGCTACCCAACCCGGCCGATCCGAATCATTTGGCTGCCGTGACGGTATCCCGTCATCCGGCCAGCGGCATCGACGTCACCTTGGCGTCAGCAATACCGTTGCGGCGTACCGATCGACGCCACTACAGCTCGCGGCGAGTTCCCCCCGATTACATCGCCCTCATGGGTGCACGCGCGGCGCGCGCCGGGGTGATGTTACGGCGAGTCGAGGGTCTCCCAGAACTCCAACGCATCGTGGCACAAGCTGCAGCGAAACACGCCACCAATTACGACTATCTCAGCGAGCTCACCGCCTGGAGTGGTCGGCACGAGTCACTGGCCGGGGTACCCGCGCGTAACGCACCGCAGCCCGATCCGGCGGCGGCACTACCTGCCCGAGTCTTCAGCGGCGCCACGCTACCTCAGCCGTCCCATGCCAGTGCCACCGATGATCACGCCGCCGTGTTGGCACTTGGCACCAAAGACGACAGCCGCCTTGCTCGGCTACGCGCCGGCGAGGCTACCAGCCTGGTGCTGCTCACCGCTACTGCGTTGGGATTGGCAAGTTGTCCCATCACCGAACCACTGGAAATCGTTGAAACCCGAGATGCCGTCCAAATCGACGTATTTGGTGCCAGTGGGTTTCCGCAGATGCTGTTACGCATCGGATGGGCACCAGTCGACGCTGACCCACTTCCCGCCACGCCACGCCGCCCGGTAGCTGATGTCACCCGGTGGCTTGATGGCACAGCGTTCGACGACAGTCCACCACGACCGTGATTGTCCGAGCGTGAGGACAGTCGATGTCTACCGTCCATGGGCCCGACCAGCCGAGGACACCAGCTCACTGAAGAAACGTTATTGACGGCCTGAACCCAGGCCTAACGGCACCGGTTAGAGGACCAACGGCCCTGCCGCCAACCCGGGTGTCGCAGAATCATTGCTCTCAGAGGGAGACCGGAGGTGAAGATGCCCGCCATGATGGTGCAGACCGAAGTTATCAAAGATGCGGTGCGGACTGCGTGCCGTGCCCCGTCGCTATACAACATCCAGCCGTGGCGGTGGGTGACCGACGGTGTTGAACTGCAGTTATTCCTCGACGCTAGCCGTGTGCTGCCGTCCGACCGTGCCGGGCGCGAGGCGGTTATCGGTTGTGGCGCAGCGCTGGACCACCTTCAGGTGGCCATGGCCGCCGCGGGCTTCCGAAGCGACATCGAGCGGTTTCCCAATCCCAACGACCTCCAGTACCTGGCGTCGATCCATTTCTCCCCGATGGACGATGTGACCGAAGACCATCGCCGCCGTGCGAGCGTTATCTGGGTACGCCGCAGTGACCGGTTGCCATTCGCCCCGCCGACGAACTGGGAATCCTTCGAGCCGGTGCTGCGAAGCCGCATCGATAGCTACGGCGTGCGCCTGGATGTACTTCCTGAGGATGCGCGCTCCCAATTGGCGCAAGCGTCTGAACTCTCGGAGTCGCTACGGCTTTACGATTCCACATACCATGCCGAATTGGACCGGTGGGCAGTGCCGTTCGAGACATCCACCGGGATGCCCTACAGTTCCTTGGTGTCAGCGGCCGAAGCTGACCGAGTCGATGTCGGGCGCGTCTTTCCGAGGCCCCACCACCGTGAACGACGGACTCAGATCCCCGAGGACCAGTCGACGATTGTCGTGCTGTCCACCGAAACCGATACCCGCGCCGACGCACTGGCAACCGGCGAAGCTCTCTCTGCGGTGTTGCTGGAATGCACGATGGCTGACTTAGCCACCTGCCCGCTGACGCACCTCACCGAGGTAAAGGTCGTTCGGGAGATTGTCGCGAAGCTGGTAGGTGGTGCCATACCCCAAATCTTGGTTCGAGTTGGACAAGCCCCCGCTACGGACGAAGCGCCACCTCTCACAGGGCGGCGCCCACTCGACGACGTCCTGCACATTCACGGCAAATAGGATCCGCCATGCGTGAGCCATACTCCTCGTCCTCGCGTGTGGTCGTCGGCATCGACGGTTCGCGCGCAGCGATGCAAGCGGCGATATGGGCCCTCGACGAGTGCATCGATCGCGACGTCCCGTTGTGGCTGCTATACGCCATCGATTCCACCAGCAATGATCCTAACGATTCTGCTGCTGAAGTTGCCGCCGCCGAGAAGATTGTCCGTAATGCGATCACAACTATCGAATCATTGGGTAAGCCAGTCAAACTGGAGGCCGAGATTGTGCATCGCCACCCGGTAACCGCGCTGTTGGAAGCCTCGCGGTCGGCGGTGATGGTTTGCGTCGGCTCCGTTGGCTTTAAACACGCCATACAGGGCCGCATCGGATCCACCGCGTCGGCGTTGGCGGCGTCGGCGCACTGCTCGGTGACGATCCTGCCGCGAACCGCGGGCACCACATCACCTGAAGCGGGTGTGGTGATAGCGGTCGTGGATGGGTCACCGGCGAGTAACACCGTGCTTGAGCGCAGTGTTGCCGAAGCGCGACTGCGTGACGCGTCGTTGCGTGTTTTCATTCGGCGGCAACCCCGAGGCATCAAGCCGGGCAATATCGACGTGCCTTTAGAGGGAATCCCACGGATCACAGTTGAACTTGAACACCGTTTAACCCACTGGCGAAGGAACCAACCACATCTGGACATCGAGCTGGTCTCCGACCACAGCGGTCTGCTCAATTATCTGGAAGGCTTGCAGCGGGACGCCACCCCGATCAAGCTGATCGTCATCGATCCTCTGCGGCCCGGCCCGGTGGAGCTACTTTTGGGCCCCGCCGGTCGTGCCTTTCTGGAAACCGCCGGTTGCGCCCTGATGATTTGCGATAAACAGTGGTGGTTATGAGCCCCGTTACTGACCCAGTAAGGGTCTTCCTGGTCGATGACCATGAGGTTGTCCGCCGTGGCCTGATCGGCCTACTCAGTTCCGACCCCGAACTGGTCATCGTCGGTGAAGCAGGATCGGTTCGTGAAGCCCTAGCGCGGATTCCCGCGCTGCAGCCCGATGTCGCGGTTCTCGACGTGCGGTTGCCCGACGGCAATGGAATCGAACTGTGCCGTGAGCTGATTGCCCGATTGCCGGACCTCCGCTGCCTCATGCTGACTTCGGACAGCTCCGACGAGGCTGCGCTCAGTGCAATCCTGGCCGGCGCCAGCGGATACGTCGTCAAAGACATTAGAGGTATGGAACTGGCCCGGTCCATCAAGGATGTGGGCGCAGGGTATTCGTTGCTGGACAATCGCGCTGCGGCGGCGCTGATGACCAGGCTTCGCGGTGAGGTGGAAAAACCAGACCCACTTTCTGGGCTCACCCAGCAGGAACGCGTCTTGCTGAGTCTCTTGGCCGAGGGTTTGACGAATAAGCAGATCGCCGACCGGATGTTTTTAGCCGAGAAAACCGTCAAGAATTATGTGTCGCGGCTGTTGGCGAAGCTGGGGATGCAACGCCGTACCCAAGCGGCGGTGTTCGCCTCCAAGCTCCGGGGACTCGACGAGTAAATTAGGCCGTCACCCGCTGCTGGCCGACAGGCCGAGCCTGTAGCGCACATACCGGCGCAAGGAAGTTGTCCAAAGGCGCCCCGTTCGGTGATGGTGTAGGAATGCCGACCACAGCATCCGTGCTCATCAGCTTCACCGCGGGCCTGGACCGGGCCGGCTGACATAGGCCCCGACCGATCAGGACTTTTGCCTCTATCCGCCACACCGGTCGCATGGTCGGATATCCCTGGGATTCAAGCATTAGGAAGAGGCGTGGCGATGAGCAGTTTCACCGAGGCAAAGCTGCGGGAGTTGGCAGCGGAATACCGCCCCGAGATCCACGGAGACCATGCGACCGACCTGCTGCGCTGGACCGACGAGACCTTCGGCTCCGACGGCTACGTGGTGGCCTCCAACATGTCGGATGCGGTGCTGGTCGATCTAGCCGCAAAGGTGCGCCCAGGCGTGCAGGTGCTGTTTTTGGACACCGGCTATCACTTTCCCGAGACCCTGGGCACCCGGGATGCGGTCAAGCTAGCCTATGACATTCGGTTGCTCAACATCATCCCGGAGCACACGGTAGCCGAGCAGGACGCAATGCTGGGCAAGGACCTCTGGGCCCGCGACCCCGACTTGTGTTGTCACCTGCGCAAGGTCGTCCCGCTGGCCAACACGCTGCACGGGTATTCGGCGTGGGTCACCGGGCTTCGCCGCGCCGATGCGCCAACCCGTGCCAACGCGCCGTGGGTCAGCTTCGACGAGAAGTTCAAGGTGGTGAAAGTCAACCCGCTGGTCGCATGGTCCGACCAGGACATGGACGACTACATCGCTGAAAATAATGTGCTGGTCAATCCGCTCGTCAACGAGGGCTATACGTCGATCGGCTGTGCCCCGTGCACCGTGAAGCCGGCACCCGGCGCCCACCCGCGCAGCGGACGTTGGCCAGGGCACTCCAAAACCGAATGCGGACTGCATATCACATGAGCTCTGTCATCTGATCGCGGGCTCATGTCGCCTCAGCTTGCCTCCGACTATCCTCAAACCGCTGTGGGTAAGGAGGCTCAAACTCGGGACGGTTCACCCAACGGATATCCCGACAGGATCGACACATTGAGAGAGGCCCACGATGACCAGTGTCAATGCTGACAAAGCTGACAAAGCCGGAGCCATCGTAGAAGTTTCCGACGCCACTTTCGCCGCGACAATACTGTCCAGCAACAGACCAGTGCTGGTTGAGTTTTGGGCGACCTGGTGTCCACGTTGCCGGATGTCGGCACCGGTCCTCGAGGCGATCGCCACCGAGCAGGCCAGCCGGCTCACCGTAGCCAAACTGGACGTGGACGCCAATCCGGAGAGGGCGCGCGAGTTTCAGATCGTTGCGACCCCCACGCTAATCCTGTTCAAGGATGGCCAACCGGTGCGACGGATCGTCGGCGCCAAGGCTAAGGAGGCATACCTGCGGGAGCTGTCCGAGGCAATTCCCGACCTCGTCTAGCTCGACCGATGGTTCTCCGCTGTTTAAAGTAGGTTGGTTAGGCTTGGCTAGTGTGAATCGGCCCGGCGGATCACCGCCGCGTCGGGGTCGATTTACAGCTGTCATGGCCGGTCCTACTCGGTAGCGCCATCCGAAAGGGCTTGGTCCAGCCAGGATCTGAGCGCTGTGATAGGGGCGGCGCCCGCCTGCCGTGCGAGCAGCCGGCCGTGGTCGACGATCAGGAGTGTGGGGACCGCCTGCACCCCGAAACGCCGGGAAACCGCCGGCGCGGTATCCACGTTGATCTTGACGAGTTTCAGTTCGCCCGCGCGTTCAGTGGCCAGCTGTTCGAGCGCCGGACTGACCATCCGGCACGGTCCGCACCAGGGAGCCCACAGGTCCACGAGCACAGGAATCGAAGACTTCTCGACGACCTCGGTGAAATCGTGATCGCCGGCCTCAGCGATCCAGGGCAGCCAGCGGTGACACTGGGCGCAGCGTGGTTTTCCCGACCCGGCGGCGGGTATCCTGTTGCGCCGCCCACAGTTTGGGCATTGCACGATGTATGTTTCCATGTTCTGCTTTCCTCAGGCGGCCACCGCCGGTTCCGAATAGCTCACAGCCAGTTCACCGTTGGCTACATTGACTTGGATCTTGCCACCCGCCATGATGTCGTCGCGCAGCAGGGCCCGGTCGGTACAGGTTTCCACCTCGCGGGCGATGTAGCGTGGGTCAAGCGGTTGATGTTCACGGCGATGTCCTGCTCCGAGACGCGGACTCGAGTTCTTCGATGCGGTCTAATAAGTCGAGCACCAGCCCGATCGCCGCGTAGTTCAATCCCAGACCGACCCGCAGCCGCTGAATCCGGGCGACGAGAGCCACCGCCGACGGCTCGAACCACAGCTCGCCGCGGGCGTCGGGATCACATGGCAGCAGCCCCAGCGCGACGAATTTGTGCACCGTATCCGGGTGCAGCCCGCAACGTCGCGCGAAGGCCTCGATATGCAAGCGGGGCAGGCGGGCCAGCATGTAGCGCCCGCTGGAAGCCGGTTCGGTCAACGTGCCCTCCTCGGATCGAAGGTGGACTCGGCGGCCAGTTGTTCGAACAACTCCCGTTCTCGTGTGGTGGGTTTCGGCGGCACCACGATCTTAATGTCGGCGTACAGGTCACCCGGTGCCCCGCGCGGGTTAGGCATTCCTTCTCCTCGCAGTCGCAGCCGCCGACCGGTCGATGAGCCGGGCGGCACCTTGACCTTGGCCTCGCCGGCGGGGGTGCGCACCAAGACGGTCGCGCCCAGGACCGCCTCCCACGGCGAGACCAGCAAATCGGTACTGATGTCGCGCCCGTCAAGCCGGAATCGGGGATGCGGCGCGATGTACACGACCAGGTACAAGTCACCCGGCGGGGCGTTGCGGCTGCCCCGCCCGCCTTCCCCGGCCAGCCTGATCCGCTGTCCCTCGGTCACGCCAGCGGGAATGGCCACGGTATAGGTGCGGCCATCCAACCTGATTTGACGTCTACCGCCGCGGTAGGCCTCCTCGAGCGTCAGCCCCAGCTCGGCCTCCTGGTCGGCGCCCGGGACCGGGCCGAATGCACCGCCGCCCCCGAAAAAGCCGCCGAGCAGATCATCGATGTCGATGCCCGCGCCACCGACGCCGCCCATACCGGCGCCGACGCGCTCGTCGTAGTCCTCCGGTATGCGGCGAAAGTCTTCGCCGAACCGGTCATAGCGCTTGCGGGTCTTCGGATCCGACAGCACCTGATAGGCCTCGTTGGCTTCCTTGAACCGTTCCTCGGCACCTGGATCCTTGTTGATGTCCGGGTGATGTTTGCGCGCCAGCTTGCGATATGCCTGCTGAATCTGCTCGCTGGTGGCGTCCCGGGAGACACCGAGCGCCTGATAGTAGTCACGCGCCATGGGGTTTGTCCTGCGTGCGACTTTCCACCATGGCCGTCGGACGAAACAGCCGGTAGCCCCGTCCGTAGCCCGCCTTTAGCGTCTCGCCGGCGCTGTGTTCTGTGGGGCTGGCCATGATGATTAGCCCCGGTCGAATTCGGCGTCAACGACATCGTCGTCACCTGGAGGTGGACCCGGGTCGGCACCGTGCTGTCCGTCGCCGCCACCGGCGGGCGAGGGTTGCAGCCCGTAGAGCACCTGCTGCAGCTCCGAGGTCAACGACCGCACCCGCTGCATGGGTGCCTGCTCCTTGACGGTTTGTCGGGCACCGGCGATCAGCATTTCGGCGCGTGCCCGCTCATGTGGTGCCGCCGAGTCACCCAGCTGCGCCAGCCGCCGCTTGACTTGGTAGGCAACCGAATCGAGTTCGTTGCGCGTCTCCACCTCGCGGCGCAGCTGTTCGTCTTCGCGGCGGTGCCTCTCGGCCTCGGCGACCATGCGCTCGACTTCGCTCTCATCGAGGTTGGACTGCTCACTAACGGTGATACGCTGCTCGGCGCCGGTGTCCTTGTCGCGTGCGGTGACGTTGAGGATGCCGTTGGCGTCGATGTCGAAGGTCACTTCGATCTGGGGTTCACCATGCGGTGCCGGGCGGATGCCCTGCAATTTGAATCGCCCGAGAACCCGGTTGTCTCTGGCCATTTCGCGCTCCCCTTCCAGCACCATGACATCGACGGCGGGCTGGTTGTCTTCGGCGGTGGTGAATACCTCGCTGCGGCGCGCCGGAATGGTGGTGTTGCGCTCGATGATCTTGGTCATCACCCCGCCGCGGGTCTCCACCCCCAGCGACAGCGGTGTGACATCCAGCAGCAACACGTCAGAGGCCTCACCCTTGAGCACCCCGGCCTGCACCGCGGCGCCCAGCGCCACCACCTCGTCGGGGTTCACGCTCATGTTGGGGTCCATACCCCCGGTGAGTCGGCGCACCAGCGCCTGCACGGCCGGGATCCGCGTCGACCCGCCGACCAGGATGACCTCGTCGATATCGATGGCCGTCACCTTCGCATCGCCCATCGCCTGCTTGACCGGACCCAGGCAGCGCTCCACCAGATCGGCGGTCAGGTCCTCGAACTTCGAGCGCATAAGCGTCATCGCCAAATGCTTGGGCCCGTCGGCATCAGCGGTGATAAACGGCACGTTGATCTGGGTTTGGGTCACCGAGGACAGTTCGACCTTGGCGTTTTCGGCCGCCTCGAATAACCGCTGCAGCGCCTGGGGATCCTTGCGCAAATCGATGCTGTTTTCCCGTTGGAACTCATCGGCCAGATAATCCACCAGCCGGCGGTCGAAATCATCGCCACCCAGGTGCGAATCGCCGGCGGTGGCGCGCACCTCCACCACGCCCTCACCCACGTCGAGCAGGCTCACATCAAAGGTGCCGCCGCCCAGGTCAAACACCAGCACCGTCTCATGGCCCTTCTTGTCCAAGCCATGGGCCAGCGCCGCGGCGGTGGGCTCGTTGATGATACGCAATACCTCCAGGCCGGCGATCTTCCCGGCATCCTTGGTGGCATTGCGCTGAGCATCATCAAAATAGGCCGGAACGGTGATCACCGCTTCGCGCACCGGCTCACGGAGAAACCTGCCGGCGTCGTCGGCGAGCTTGCGCAGCACCTGTGCGCAGATCTGCTCGGGCGCAGAGATCTCGCCGCGCACATCGAAGCGAGCCTCGCCGTTGGGGCCTGGCACCACATCGAAGCTGACCGCCTTGGCCTCATCGGATATCTCGTTGAAGCGGCGGCCGATGAAGCGTTTCGCCGAATAGATCGTGTCCTTGGGGTTCATGATCGCCTGCCGGCGAGCCAGCTGCCCCACCAGGCGATCACCGGATTCGGTGAAGGCCACCACCGACGGGGTGATCCGGGAGCCCTCGACGTTGGCAATCACCACCGGCTCCCCGCCCTGCCAAGCCGCGATCACCGAGTTCGTGGTCCCCAAATCTATACCCACTGCGGTCTCCATCACGTAGTCCTTTCCCGGTAGCCATTTCCGTCGTTGTCAGCTCGGAAAGACGATGTCCTCGCCCGGCCGACTTAGCGCGGAGCGGCTACGGACCCAGCCACGGGCAACCCCCGCTGCCATCGCTTGCATGTCTGCTGCTCTTTTCCACCTCGGTGTTGATACACGCCAAGAATCATCCCGTCCACACCCATGCAAATAGGGGCCAAAGACCCAACAGCGCAGGACCATTGCACCTCGAATCAACACCAAGCCGCCGTGGGTGCGGCGCTCCCGGTACACGTGTCATAGTCTTCGCAACCACGTGCGTCAGTTCTCGGCGTGGTCATGGCGGCCGACGAGCCCGACCCACCTGCGCCCCGGCACGGGAACCAAGCGGAGCGAGAGCCGTCGTCGACGGCATGACCAGCACCGGCGACATGGGCGACCTCGACCAGGGAGCTGTCCGTCTGACGTGCTGCGTGCGATGCGCCGGCGCCGCGGATCGAGGACCTTGAGCAGCGGCATCGGGGACCAAAGACTCTGCAACGCCGATCGGTGACCGGGAATTCTCGAAAGCGTGAATAAACGGATCGTCATCCTCGGCGGCGGAACGGGTGGAACGCTAATGGCGAACCGGTTGCGCCGCATGTTCTCTGACGCCGACATCACTGTCGTGGACCGTGATGACGCGCATATCTATCAGCCCGGACTGCTGTTCGTGCCGTTCGGGTTGATCCGCACCGAAAAACTCGTCAAGTCCCGGGCCCGCCAACTACATTCCGGGATCCGGTATGTCCAGTGCGATATCGACCGCGTCGACGTCGACGGCGACCGGGTCCACCTGACCGATAGCGCCGTGCTGGATTACGACGTACTGGTCATCGCGACTGGTGCCAGGCTGCTGCCCGAGGAGACCGAGGGCATGACCGGGCCCGGCTGGATGCGGAACGTCTTCTCGTTTTACCACCTCGAAGGCGCATCGGCGCTAGAACGCGCGATGTCGGCCTTTGACCATGGCCAGCTCGTCATGAACGTTGTTGACATGCCGATAAAATGCCCGGTCGCACCGTTAGAATTCTGCTTTCTCGCAGACTCGTATTTCCGTCACCGGGGCATTCGCGATCGGGTCGAGCTGGTCTACGTGACGCCGCTGGACGGCGCGTTCACCAAACCGGTAGCTGCCCACGAACTCGGTAACCTGCTGCAGCAAAAGGGCATCGAACTGGTCACCGAATTCAACACCGGACAGGTAGACGGGGATGCGGGCCGGCTGATCTCCTACGACGAACGCACGGTCCCCTTCGATCTCGCGGTCGTCTGTCCGCTGCACGGCGGGGCCGACTTCGTCGGTCGCTCCTCCGGGCTTGGCGACGAGTTGAACTTTGTGCTGACCGACCAGCGCACCCTGCAGTCGACGGTGCGGCCGAACATCTTCGCGATCGGCGACGCGACCAACGTTCCGACGTCCAAGGCCGGGTCGGTCGCCCATTTCGAGGGCGATGTGCTTGCCCACAACATTGCGCAGTTCCTCGCCGGCCGGCCACTGGATGCGCAGTTCGACGGTCACACGAACTGCTTCATCGAAAGCGGAGACCGCAAGGCGCTGCTCATCGACTTCGACTACGACACCGAGCCGCTTCCCGGACACTTCCCCTTGGGCGTCGGGATGCCGCTGCTCCGGGAGTCACACCTCAACCACCTGGGCAAACTGGGCTTTCGCTGGCTGTACTGGAATGTCCTTTTACCGGGCCGCGACATCCCCGGCATCGCCAGCCGGATGCCGCGCGCCGGCAAGCGATTCGAGACCATTTCACAATAAGAGGAGGACACGACATGACGACAAAGGTTTACGCGGGAGTCGAAGTGACCGTGAACGATGAAGGTTTCTTCATCGACCCCAAGCAGTGGAACGCGGACATGGCTCCCGAGATTGCTCAGGAATGGGGCATTCCGGTGCTCAACGACCAGCATTGGCAGGTCGTCAAACAGATGCGACACGAATACGAGCAGACCGGCAGCGGGCCGTCGGTGCGCGCGCTGAGCAAGACCTCCGGCGTCAGCATCAAGGACCTTTACCAGTTGTTTCCGAAGGGGCCCGCGAAACTAGCCGCACGAATCGCCGGTATTCCTAAGCCGATTGGCTGCATTTAAGGAGAATGGTGCATCTCATGGACGACCCAATCGAAAAAGTCTCCATCATCATTTCCCAGGGTTCCCTGGAGGGCATCTACCCGGGTCTGATCATGGCGAACGGTGCCCGGGCTGAAGGTATGGACGCGAACGTGTTCTTCACGTTCTTCGGCCTGGACGCCATCCACAAGAACCGGCAGAAGGGTATCAAGGTCGCCTCCGTCGGCAACCCAGGCCTGCACCTCCCCACCTGGATCGGTGGACTTCCCGGGATGTCCTGGTTCATGACGCGCCAGATGACAGACCGGATGGCCAAGCTGGACATCCCGCCGGTGCCCGAATTCATCGAGATGATCGCCGATACCGGAGCCGGCCTGTATGGATGCAAGGCATCGGTGGACCTGTTCGGTTTCGGCCCAGAAGACTTCATCGACCAGGTAAAGGACCAGATCATCACCGTTGGCGATTTCTACCAATTGGCTGCCGGCGGTCAGATCATCTTCACCTGACTGCGAGCGACGTCAAGGCCTCCGGGAACAACACCGGTAAACGCGATCGCACCAGTCCGCTTCGGGCACGGGTGCGCAGGATCGGGTTTTCGGCCAGCAGGTCGCCGGCGCACACGACGACATCGGCAGGCTGGACGCTGAGCAGTCGCGCGATCGCATCGGCGACGAAGTCGCCAACCGACTCGAAGACCGAGCGGGCAAGCAGAGGTGCGGGCGCATCGGCGATCCGGTAGCTCATCAGGCTGCGCAGCAGGCGACGTCCATCGAAGAGATAGCGACCGTCCTGCTCTATCACGATGGTGTCCACCTTGATACCGCCGCCGGTGCGGCGGGACGCGGCGAGGCCGGCATCGTCGAGGGACAGGACGAGACCGCAGGCGAGCAACAACCAGCCGAGCGCGGGCGTCTCGAGATCGTCCAACTCGGCGCCGAACGCGATCAACCGCTCGGTCGCATCTGGGAACGCCTTCCGGTAGTTGGCTACCAGCCGGGGTGCGTTGTCGTCGATGCGGCCGACCTCATCGAGCAAGTCGGCGCCGCGCATCGGCAGGGGGAGGAACTCGACGACCGGGGTAAGACGGCCGTCCGGGTCGCGCAGGCCCAGAACGCTGTTCGTGCCCAACACCGAGAGGTGGGCCACCGCGGCGGACGCGCCAGCCCTGCCGTAGCGCCCGAGGACGTCGGCGATCTCGCGGTCCCGGTTCGGCTCGGTGCTGGGCGTGGTCATCGAGGGACCTCGACCAGCCCGCCGATGACTTCGTCCAACGGGACCGACCGAACGTGATCGGCCCGAATGCCCCGACGCCGCAGCTCGGTGAGAACGGCGTCAATAAATGCGGGGAACGCCGCACGTAGCTGGGGGCTGAGGCCTATCTCGAATCCGCTGGTGTCGGCAGCGACGATGCCGACGAGGGCCAGGTCGACCGGATCGCCCAACGCCGTGGCGAGCCTGAGCTGCTGCACCGGATCCACTTCGTGGGCCATAGGCTGGGTGTCCGGCCCCAGCTGCAGCAGTTCTTCGGCCGGTAGTCGATAGATGTTGCCGGGCGGACCGTCGGCCAGCAGGGCGTCCAAGACCACGAGATTGGCGCCGGCATGGAAGTAATCCACCAGCTCGAAGCCGAGCATGGCGCCATCTACCAGCTCGATCTCCGGCCGGAACTGGTAGGCCGCCCGCAGCTGGTGGATGGCATAGACGCCGACGCCTTCGTCACGGTAGAGGATGTTGCCCATCCCTACGACAGTGACATCACTCCGGTTCTGCCGGGGCATACTTGTACCCTCCGAACGAGATGGTGATGTCGCCTTCTTTCCACATGACGGTTCGCCACACCTCGTAGTAGATGTGCACGATCGCCCAGGCGAGGATCGGGTACATCATGACGTGGTGGGCCACCCGAACGCCGCCGATACCGCCGAACACGATCTGGGTCCAGTCGGTGAAGAAGTGCATGATCCAGGGCCACCAAGGGCCGACCGAACTGATGCCGCTCTCCAGACCCATGACGTAGAGCTGAAGGCCGGTGAGCAGCTGGAAGACGACCATCAGGTGCAACAACACGAACAACAGCGCATTGAGCGGATCGAGGGGACCCGAGTCGAACTGTTTACGCCTATTCAGCATGAGTACGTTGAGGAAAGCCTCCTGAAGCCGCATCAGATTCGACCGGGTAGGACGAAGTTGCTCGCGCGCGATGGGCTCGACGCGGCTGAAGAAGTACAGGTAGGCGATGACGATCACGCCCACATCCATCACCGTCGCGGCGACCAAGTGGATGGTGCGGTTCCACGCCATGACATAGGGGTAATTCGCGCCGTAGAAGGGGTTGGCGATGTATATCCCCGTCACCGCGGCCGCCACGACGGACAGCGCATTGGCCCAGTGAATAATCCGCCGCCAAGCGCCCATTCGGACGTCCAGCCGATAGACCCGGTGTGCCGACGGCCGGGAATCAGATATCACGGACATCACCGGCCGCCTCCGGACGGCTGCAGCCGGTAGGTGCCGATCTCCCGACCGCGTGCGTCGACCACGTGAACCGCGCAGGCCAGGCACGGATCGAAACTGTGCACGGTGCGCAGGATCTCCAGCGGCTGGTCCGGCTTGGCGAGCCGAACCCCTTTGAGCGCCGATTCGTAGGCGCCGACCCTGCCCTTGCCATCCCGCGGCGACGCGTTCCACGTGGTGGGAACGACGGCCTGGTAGTTGACGATCTTCCCGTCTTTGATCCGGACCCAGTGGCCGAGCGATCCGCGGTTCGCCTCCCACAGGCCGTAGCCCTGGGCGTCGGCCGAGACCTTCCGGAAGTCGAACGGGGTCCATGTCTCAACATCGCCGCCTGCGACGTTTTCCTGCAGCTCGGTAAGCCAGCCTTTCATCGCCTCGGCGACGACCTGAGTCTCGATCATCCGAGCCGCCGTCCTGCCCACGGTGGAGAACAGCACGTCGATCGGCAGACCAGCCGCCGCCAGCACACCGTCCACGTGACGACGGATGTTCGTATCACCGGATGCGTAGCCGACGATCATCCGGGCCAGCGGTCCCACCTCCACCCGGTTGTCGTCGTAGATGGGGGATTTCAGCCAGCTGTACTTCTCGGTCGTCTTGAGGTAGGCGATGCCGTCGCCCTGGTTCAGGCCGGTGTAGTGGGGCTCGGTGACACCCTGGTACGGGTGCAGCGTCGCGTTGCCCTCATACCAGGAGTGCGTCACGTCTTCGGCGACCTTGGCCTGGTCGAATGGATGCACCGAGGACAGGTCGCCGCCGAGCACGATTCCTTTGGGGAACAATGTCTTCGCCCCGTACAGCGGGGTGTCGTCCAGCTCGTAGCTGCCGTAGGCAAGATAGGAGCGCAGCCCGGCGCCGATCCCCGCGAGTGCCTCCTGTGCGTATGCCTTCCCCACCATCAGCACGTCCGGCTGGTAGGCCGTCTCGACGAACCGCGAGGTCTCGTCCAGCAGCGTTCCGAATAGCCCAAGACGCTCGGGGTTCTCGATGTCCTGGACGCAGGTGACTCCGCCGACCACGGTCGACTGCGAGTGCGGGTCTTTCGCACCGAAGATCGCCGCCATCTTTCCCGTATTACGTTGCACGGTGAGCGCATCCAGATAATGCGAGACGGCGACGAGGTTCTCTTCCGGTGACAGCCGGTACGCTGGGTTGCCCCAATACGCGTTGCCGAAGATACCCAGACTGCCCTGGCTGGCGAAATTGGTGAGCTTGGCTTGCACCGCCCGATACTGCGACTCGCCGGAGTTCCAAGGGTCATCGGAGTACTCCCTGGCCACCGCGGCCGCCTTCTTCGGGTCTGCCTTGAGTGCGGATAACAGGTCGACCCAGTCAAGGGCGTGCAGCTGGTAGAAATGCACGACGTGGTCTCGCAGAAGTATGCTGCCCTGCAACAGGTTTCGCACCAAGCGCGCGTTCTTCGGCACGGTCACGCCGAACGCGTTCTCCACCGCGCGGATGCTGGCCTGGTAGTGCACTCCGGTGCACACCCCGCAGATCCGCTGGGTGAGCAGACCCGCATCGCGCGGGTCGCGTCCATTCAGGATCAGCTCGATGCCGCGGAACATGGTTCCGGCGGAGTACGCGTCCGTGATGGTGTTGTTGTCGTCGAGGACAGCCTCGATCCGTAGATGTCCCTCGATGCGGGTGATCGGGTCGACGACGATGTGCTGCACCATGACTCAGCCTTCCTCGGCAGGTTCGGGCGTTGTGCCGTGTCTGCCGCGCAGTCGCGCCGTCGCGGTGAGCGCCGCGTGGACGGCGATGCCGGCGCCGGCCACGCCCAGCAGTCCGACACCGAATTTGTCGATGCCGCTCTCGACGCCGCCGCCGAACAACCCGGGCGCCCGGATATTGGCCTGGGCGATCGGCCGCTCGGTGGCGTAGTCGTCCCAGAAATTCGGTGCGGCGCAGGCGATGCAGCCGTGTCCGGCGCCGACCGGCCAGTTGGTGCCCTCGTTGTAACGGACGATGGAGCAGTTGTTGAAAGCCATCGGCCCCTTGCAGCCCATCTTGTACAGGCAGAAGTTGTTGCGCGCACCCTCGTCGCCCCACTGCTGCACATACTCGCCCGCGTCGAAATGGGCGCGCCGCTCACAATTGTCGTGGATCCGGGAGCCGAACGCGAACTTCGGCCGCAGCAGCGAATCGAGCGCGGGCAGTTGGCCGGTGAGGGTGTAATGCAGCAATGTCCCGTTGAAGTTCACCGGGTTGATGGGACAAGCTCCGATGTTGACGATCGGCTTGCCCTTGACGACATCCGAGACGCCGACGGCCTCGGTGGGGTTCGGATTGGCCGCCGGCAGCCCGCCGTAGTTGGCGCAATTGCCGACCGCGATCACCGCCGCCGCGCCCGCGGCGAGCTCGCTGACGATGTCGATAAACGGGGTGGCCTTCGGGCCGATTGTCGCGTACGCGCCGTTCAGGCCGCGCGGGATGGAGCCCTCGATGACTAACAGATAGTTGCCGTGGTTGTCTTTGGCGGCTTGTTGCCGGCGCTCCTCAGCCTGGAAGCCCGCGGCCGCCATTAGCGTCTCGTGGTACTCCAGCGAGATCACATTGAACAGCAGCTCGTCGATGTTGGGACCGTTGGCGTGCAGGAACGCCTCCGAGTTGCCGGCACAGTCCTGACCCTCGATCCAGATCACCGGGACCCGGTTCATCACTCCGGCCGCCCTCGCGACCAACGGTTCGAAGAACGGATGCAACATCAGCAATGCTGTCGTCGCCGAGGTCCAGCCGAGGAACGCGCGGCGGCTGACGCCGTTGCTGGCCAGCAGGTTTTTCACATCAAGGCCGCTCAACGGCGTCATGGCCTCCAGCTCGTCCAGGCGTTGCTCACACCTGTGTAGCAACGCCATGTCGACGCTGTCGGACGGCGATGGGGTCGGGCTCAGCAGGGAAGCGAACAACTTGCGCCGGTCTGTCGACATGCCACACCTCTACTTCAGGCCTCTCGCGGTGAGACGGGTTCTTCGCCGGGCCACCGCCGCTCTCGTTCCTTCTGTCCGCACAGTCGCCCCCGCTGACGTGTGCGCCTGAGTCGAGCTACCGGAATTTTCACACGCGACGATCCGCGGTGTCCCGAGTCATAATTCCCGCATTCATGGGACCTTCGGCCCTATCCCACCGGGCACGACGGGCTCGTACGATCGAGGTCGTTGTGATCGGGGGTGCCACATGTGTCTGGGGGTCCCAGGCCAGATCGTCGAGCTGAACCCCGGCCTGCCCGAGCTGGCCGAGGTCGACGTCAACGGGTCGCGGCGGGCGGTCAACATCGGCCTGTTGGAGCCGGGAACGCTGGCGCCGGGCTCTTGGGTGCTGGTGCATCTCGGCTTTGCGACGTACGAGATCGACGAGGCCGACGCGAAGGCGACGCTGGCCTTCCTCAACGGGGCTGGGCTCGACGAGCTCGGGTGGGCCGACACCGACGAACCCGCTGCCCCGGCGAGACGCGATCGACTCGCGTGACGATTCCGCCTATTCAGGCTTCGGGAGGATGCCAGCTTTCGGGTTCGGCGCGTCGCGTTACGACTTCAGGCCTACCGTGATACCACGCCCGGTACCGGCGGGGATGAACCACAATCCTTCGCGGGCAACAAATTCCACTAGGTAAAAACCGCCAACCCACAGCGCGGCAGCACACCGACCTACCCGATGTGCCGCCGCGTTCTGCTCTGGGCATCGAGCCTGCAGGCCGCCGACAGCGCCCCGGCGCGTGACCGGGTATCTCTCACGACGCCGATAACCGGTGTCGACAAACCGTTAAAGTTCCGCCGCGGGGTGTCAAGAAAACGTAAACAAATCTAGCCACCCGCTGTGTGCAGCGGAATGTGGGCGGGCGGGCCACCGAGTAGACCTACCCTGCACTGGTTGACCCCGTATACAGAGTCAGCTCGTTTCCTACGAGGAGAAGTGAGGAGAAGTCATGTCCTTCGTCACGACCCGTCCTGAGGCATTGACGGCTGCGGCCGCCACCCTGCAGGGAATCGGCTCGGCCATGGCCGCCCAGAACGCGGCGGCGGAAGCCCCGACAACCGGTGTGGTTCCGGCGGCCGCCGACGAGGTCTCGGCGCTGCAGGCGACCCAGTTCGCCGCCTACGGCAACCTGTACCAACAGGTCAGCGCCCAGGCCACCGCGGTTCATCAGATGTTTGTGCACACTCTGCGCACCAGCGCCGATTCGTATGACGCCACCGAGGCCGCCAACGCCGCCGGCGGCGGTTCATCCGGGTCGTGGCTTTCGGACCTCATCAACTTTCTGACCGGGAACGGAACGTATGGGCTGCTACCCGCCTCGGTAAGTAACAGCGGCATCATCGGCGCGATGCAGGTGTCGAATTTCGGTTCGGCGGCGTCCGACTTGCTCCAGCTTGGCAGCTCCGGCTTCCTGGCTCCCGGTGCATTGGCCGCCGCCAGCGCCGAGACCGCCGCGGGCGGTTTGGGTGCAGCGGCGCTTACGAGCACTGTGGAGCCGGCGAACCCCGCAGGGTTCAGTGGTACGCCGGTGCTGGCCAGTGTGGGCCAGGCCCCCTCGGTCGGCGCGTTGTCGGTGCCACCCAGTTGGGCCGGGGAGGTCGTGCCGACATCCAGTGGTGCGCCCGCGACGCTGTCGGGTGCGGGCTGGACAGCCCCCGGCCCACACAACACAACGGTGCCGACCATGCCCGCTGGAGTGCCCTCGGTGGCCTCGGCAGGGCGCGGAGGCTTCGGCTTCGGTACGCCACGCTACGGCGTCAAGCCCACCGTGATGCCACGCGCAGTGGTCATTTGAGCCACCCAAGCCTCAAATCAAGCAGAACCCAGATCGACGACAAAGAAACGGAATTGAAGACATGGACTTTGCAGCATTGCCCCCGGAGGTCAACTCCGCACGGATGTACGCTGGCCCCGGGTCGGGGCCGATGATGGCCGCCGCGGCCGCATGGAACGCGCTGGACGCCGAGTTGACCACGACAGCATCTTCCTACCAGTCGGTGATCTCAGCCCTGACCGGCGAGGAGTGGCTAGGTCCGGCATCAACCGCGATGGCCGCTGCGGTCGAGCCCTTTGTGGCGTGGCTGCACCGCACCGCTGCGGCCGCCGAACAGGCTGCTGCCCAAGCGATGTCATCGGCTGCCGCCTACGAAGCAGCGTTTGCGATGACGGTGCCGCCGGCTGCGATCGCCGCCAACAGGGCTCAGCTGGCGGCACTGGTCGCGACGAACTTGCTGGGGCAGAACACCGCCGCGATCGCGGCCGCCGAGGCCTGCTACGGCGAGATGTGGGTCCAGGACGCCACCGCGATGTACAACTATGCGGGGTCCTCGGCGCGCGCCGGCGTACTGAAGCCGCTGACCTCGCCGACGCAGGCCACGAACCCGTCCGGGCTGGCCGGCCAAGCCGCCGCGGTTGCGCAAGCAGCTAGCTCAACCACCGGCACGCAGACCGCGCTGTCACAGCTGGTCGCTGGCCTGCCCAACACCGTGCATGGGCTCGCGTCGCCGCTGGCGGGATCCGGTTTCCTGACAGATGTCATTAACTCGACGGAAAATATCGGGATTTGGAACGGGAGCCAGACCCTCCTCGGCATGGCAGGCAACATCGGAGCTTGGAACATGTTCGCGGGTATTTCCGCCGGGGTCGGTCTGGCCGAGGCCCACGGCGCGGGTATTGCCGCTATCGACGGCTTGGGGGCTGGCTTGACGGCAACGTTCCCGGTGCACGCCGTGGCACCGCCGGCTGCTACCGGCTTCGGCGGCGCGCCGGTGTTGGCGAGTGTCGGACAGGCGTCCCCGGTCGGCGGGTTGTCGGTACCGGCGACGTGGTCCGCGGCCACCCCGACGGCCACCGCTCCTGCGACGCTGGCCAGCGCCGGCTGGACCGCCGCCGCGGAAGAAGGCGCACCGGTGGGCGCCGTGCCGGCCGGCATGCCCGCGCTGGCTTCGGCCGAACGTAGTGGTTTTGGCTTTGGCGCGCCACGCTACGGTTTCAAGCCCACCGTGATGGTCCGCCCGGTCGTCGCTGGGTAAGCCACAACCGGTCACGGACCAGCACAAGGAGTGGATGATGGTCACATGAGTGTCGACACCGACCACCGTCGCAAGCGCGGCGAGCTGCGCATCTACCTCGGCGCGGCTCCCGGTGTCGGGAAGACTTACGCGATGCTCGGTGAGGCACATCGGCGGCTGGAATGCGGCAGCGACCTGGTGGCCGGGGTGGTCGAGCCTCGGAACGCTCACCGCCCTGCGGGAATTGACGCTGCAATGGCTGGCCGATCAGAAAGGCGCGGCACTGGTGAAACACCACGCTGACAAGGAGGCCACCGAAACCTGGAGTGCTCGTGAGCGGGTCGTGGCGGCAGTCACCGGTGGTCCGGAATCGGAGACGCTGGTACGGCGCGCGGCGCAGATCGCATCGAAGTCCAACGCCGAGCTCGTCGTCGTACACGTCGTCCGTGACGCTGGCGCATCCAGCGCGTCGACGACCGGGATGGGCAGGATCCGTGAGTTGGGGCTGAGTCTCGGCACATCTTTCCACACCGTCGTGGGTGACGACATACCCACGGCGCTACTGGATTTTGCGCAGGGAGTGAACGCAACCCAGCTGGTGATCGGAACCTCCCGTCACTCCCGCTGGGCAGAGCTGTTCGGCGAGGACGTTGGTGCGGAGGTGGTCCAGCGGGCCGGCAAAATCGATGTGCACGTCGTGGCCCACCAGGAATTCGATAGGGCTTTTCGCATCGCGTCGATATCGCCGCGGGAACGACGCAGCGTGTCCTGGCTGGCCGCGCTTGTCGTCCCGTCCGTCATCTGCACGGTGACGGTCGCCTGGCTTGACAACTTCCTGGGCACCGGTGGGGCAAGCGCGCTGTTCTTTGTCGGAGTGCTGCTGGTGGCTCTTCTCGGTGGCGTTGCCCCCGCGGTGCTTTCGGCGTTGTGGTCCGGGCTGCTGCTGAACTACTTCCTGACAGCCCCGCGGCACACCTTCACCATCTCCGCCCCCGCCAACGCCGTCACCGAGGTGGTCCTCCTGGTCGTGGCAATCGCGGTCGCGGTGTTGGTCGACGGGGCTGCCAAACGCGCCCGTGAAGCCGGACGCGCATCCCAGGAGGCAGAACTGCTGACGCTGTTCGCCGGTTCGGTGCTGCGCGGAGCGGATCTAGAGGCCCTGCTCGAGCGGGTTCGCGAGACTTACTCGCAGCGCTCGGTCAGCATGCTGCGCGCCCATGCTGGCAGCGGACCGGACAGGGCCGACGTCATCGCCGCCGTAGGCAGCAATCCCTGCACCACAGCGGATTCCGCGGATACCACGATCGAAGTAGGAGATGGGATCGCGATGGTGCTGACGGGCCGCCAGCTGCCCGTCCGGGACCGCCGGGTGCTGTCCGCGGTCGCCAAACAGGCGGCAGGCCTGATCAGGCAAAGCGAACTGGCCGAGGAGGCCAGCCGTGCCGAGGCGGTGATGCAGGCCGACGAGCTGCGCCGCTCCCTGCTGTCGGCGGTAAGCCACGACCTGCGTACCCCGCTGGCCGCGGCCAAAGCCGCGGTGTCCAGCCTGCGCGCCGAGGACGTCGACTTCTCTCCGGAGGACACCGCCGAATTGCTGGCCACCGTCGAGGAGTCGATCGACCAGCTGACCGCGCTGGTAGGTAATCTGCTCGACTCCTCCCGGTTAACCGCGGGCGTGGTCCGGCCGGATCTTGCCAAGGTGTACCTGGAGGAGGTGGTGGAACGCGCACTTGTCAGTATCGGTAAGCGCACTACGGCCTTCGGAAGAGGCAGCCTCGATCAGGTCAAGGTGGACGTCGGCCCGACGGTCGTGATGGCCGACGCAGGTCTGCTGGAACGGGCACTGGCGAACCTCATCGACAACGCGCTGCGCTACGCGCCTGACAGTGTGGTGCGGGTCAGTTCGGCCACGGTCGGTGACCGGGTGCTGATCAATGTCGCCGACGACGGCCGGGGCATCCAGGGCATCGGCGTGGATGCCGCTGAGCGGATGTTCGACGCGTTCCAGCGACTTGGCGACCGCGACAACACCACCGGTGTCGGTCTGGGGCTGTCAGTGGCGCGCGGATTCGTCGAGGCAATGGGCGGCGCCATCGAGGCCACCGACACTCCGGGCGGCGGTCTGACCATGGTGCTGGATCTGGCCGCGGAGGTGGAGCGGCACGTGTGACCCACGCCGACGACGATGCAGAGCGCAGCGATGAGCTGGGGGCACCTCCCGCTTGCGGGGGAGACCGGCGCCCATGACTAGGGTGCTGGTAGTCGACGACGAGCCGCAGATCCTGCGTGCGATGAAGATCAACCTGGCGGTGCGCGGCTATGAGGTCATCGCCGCGGCGACGGGCGCCGGCGCGCTGCGCGCCGCCGCCGAACGTCGACCCGACGTGATCATCCTCGACCTAGGCCTGCCCGACATCTCCGGGATCGAGGTGCTCGCGGGCCTACGCGGCTGGCTCACTGCACCGGTCATCGTGTTGTCAGCACGCACCGACTCCGCCGACAAGGTGGAGGCACTCGACGCCGGTGCCGACGACTACGTGACGAAGCCATTCGGGATGGATGAGTTCCTGGCCCGGTTACGCGCCGCAGTGCGTCGGAACGCCGCCGCTTCCGAAACCGACACGCCCGTAGTCGAAACTACCTCGTTCACGGTTGATCTGGCCGCAAAGAAGGTGATCAAGAACGGCATCGAGGTGCACCTGACCCCGACTGAGTGGGGCATGTTGGATATGCTGACCCGCAATCGGGGGAAGCTGGTAGGGCGTGACGAACTGCTCACCCAGGTATGGGGTCCGGCGTATGCGAAGGAAACCCATTACCTGCGGGTGTACCTGGCGCAGTTGCGGCGCAAGCTCGAAGACGACCCGTCGCGGCCCCGCCACCTGCTCACCGAACCCGGTATGGGTTATCGCTTCGAGGTCTGAGCTGCCTTTTTCATCGCCCACCGCGGGGTGCAACAGTTGTCGCTCGAAGGCGGACAAACATCACATCGTCTTCCCCTGTCTTCCCCTGTCTTCCCCTGTCTTCCCCTGGGACTCATGTGGCGATCGAAAGGGCAATGCCGTCTAAGATGTCGTGTTCGCTGACGGTGAGCTCTTCGATGCCGGCCCGGGTGCGCACCTCGCGTGCCAACTCCTCGACGATGATCGCTCCGGCGCCGATCACGTCGGCACGGTCGGGATGCATCGGCCCCAGCGTCGCGCGCTGCACGCGCGTCATACCGATCAATTCGTCGCACACCCGGAGCAATCTCTCGACATGCACCCGCGAAAGATGAATGGCCGCAGGATCATATGTTGTCAGGCTCTGCGCCAGAGCGGACAGCGTCGTCATGGTGCCGGCCACCCCCACCCAGCTCCGGGCTCGCTGGATCGGGACCGCCCGCAATGCCGGGTCCAGCTGCTCTCGGATCACTCGGCGGGCGGACGCCACCTCAGCCGCAGTCGGCGGATCGGAGTGCAGACAACGTTCGGTCAGCCGGACACAGCCGATGTCAGCCGAGAAACTGTCCGACACCCCGTCTTTCACCGACTTGTCGCCGAGCACGATCTCGGTGGACCCCCCGCCGAGATCCACCACGACGAACGGGCCTTCGCCGTCTGCCAAGTCACCCACCGCGCCGCGAAACGATAGTTCGGCCTCCGCGGCGCCGCTGATCACCTCAGCGACCGCACCGGGGATCACGGCGCCAAGCACTTCCGCTGTCATCGCGAAGAACACATCACGATTCGTCGCATCACGGGCGGCCGAGGTGGCCACCACCCGCACCCGAGCGACATCGTGGACGGCCAGCAGGCGTGCATAGTCAGCCAACGCGGATCGGGTGCGCGCCAACGCCTCCGCAGCGAACTCGCCGGTCGCGTCGACACCCTGCCCGAGTCGCACGATCCGCATCTCGCGGTATACGTCGCGCAGGCGCCCGTCGAACGTGTCAGCGATCAGCAGCCGGATCGAGTTGGTGCCGCAGTCAATCGCCGCGATCCGGCTCATCTCCACTGCCCTGGCACCAGGATCTCGGCCTTCTCCAAGTCGAGGCGTGGATCGGCGGCCAGTAGGGCCAGTGCCGCATCCCCAAGGGGGTTCACCCCGCGGCCCTTGGCCAGCGAATGCGCAATCAGCACATGCAGGCACTTGACTCGATCCGGCATGCCGCCCGCGGAGAACGTGGTTCCCAACGACTCGATCGCGTCTCGCTCGGCCAGATACGATTCGTGCGCCCGTCGGTAGCCGGCAGCAAGGTCGGGATCGCGGCGCAGCCAGCCGGTCATCTCTGCCATCAGGCCGGTCGACTCCAACCCGCTCGCCGCGGCGGTCAACGTCGGATGGGTCAGGTAGTACAGCGTCGGAAACGGCGTGCCGTCTGGCAGTTTCGGTGCCGTCTTGACGACGCCGGGTTCACCGTTGGGACAGCGGTAGGAGACCTCTAGCACGCCGCGCGGCTTACGGCCCAGTTGCCGCTCCACCGCGTCGAGGTCGGCACGGTCAACCACCGGCAGGAAGCGGGGCGGGCGGCACAGGCGCCGGGGCCGGGCGTGGTGGCCCGTGCGGGGTATCGGCAATGGTGTGCCACAGTGCGGTGTACCACGGGCTGTCGCTGGGTGTGATTGCCGGCGCGGCGCCCGGCTGACCGGGAACGTCAGCGGCCGGTGGTAGCTGGACCTGGTAGGGAATCTCACCGGGCATCACGAAACCGAGCCGTTGGCGGGCCTGCGCTTTGATGTGAGCCGGGTCGGCCAGCTTGGTCTTCTGCTGCTGCAGCTCAGTGATCTGCTGTCGCAGGGTGGCTTCGATCGCGGCCTGCTGCTTCACTTCGGCGTGCTGTGCGAAGAACGTGCGTACCGGACCGGCGACGGTCAGCGTCAGCACGCACACCACCGCGGCCAGAATCACCGCTCGCCGGGCGGTGAAACCGAGCCGCTGCTGGGAACGCTGCTCCGCCGCGGCAGCGATCGACCGTTTGACGGGTTGCACCACCGGGTCTTGCTGTGCACGCACCTCATTCGATCCGCGGCGGAGAGCCGCCGGTCCGGGGGGGCGGCCCCGACCGGCCCGGCTCGGCCGAGCCGGACGAGACGCCGCGGAGCGCCGTTTCGGGTGGGGTCGTTTCGCATCGGGCATCTGGCCGGCTCAGTTCGCTATTTGCCTTCCGGGCTGTAGCGGGGGAACGCCAGATCGCCGGCGTAGCGGGCGGCATCGCCGAGGCTTTCCTCGATTCGTAGCAGCTGGTTGTATTTGGCCACCCGCTCGCTGCGCGCCGGCGCACCGGTCTTGATCTGACCGCTGCTGATCGCCACTGCCAGGTCGGCGATCGTGGTGTCCTCGGTTTCGCCGCTGCGGTGACTGAGCACCGTGCGGTAGCCGCTGTGGTGGGCCAGCGCCACAGCGTCCAGTGTCTCGGTGAGCGTGCCGATCTGGTTGACCTTCACCAGCACCGCGTTTGCCACGCCCTTCTCGATACCGTCCTCGATCCGTTCGGGACTGGTGACAAAGATGTCGTCGCCGACGATCTGCACCCGTTCCCCGAGCTCTGCGGTCAACGCCACCCAGCCGTCCCAATCACCTTCGAACAGTGGGTCTTCCAGAGAAACCAGCGGATAGGCGTCGAGCAACCGGGCGTAGAACTCGGTCATCTCGGCGGCACTGCGGGTCTGGTTCTCGAAGTTGTAGCCGGAGTCGGTGTGAAACTCGTTGGCCGCGGCGTCGATGGCCAGTGCCACCTCGGTGCCGGGTTTGAACCCGGCGGACTCAATGGCGACGCTGATCAGGTCCAGCGCGGCGGCGGTGCCGGACACGTCGGGCGCGAAGCCGCCCTCGTCGCCCAGCCCGGTGGACAGGCCGTGCTTTTTGAGCACCGACTTCAGCGCGTGATACACCTCTGCACCCCAGCGCAGCGCCTCGGCGAAGTCGGGTGCCCCGATCGGCGCCACCATGAACTCCTGGATATCCACACCGGTGTCGGCGTGCGCCCCGCCGTTGAGGATGTTCATCTGCGGCACCGGCAGGATGTGCGCGTTGGGCCCGCCCAGATACCGGAACAACGGCAGTTCAGCGGAGTCCGCGGCGGCCTTGGCGACAGCCAGTGAAACACCCACGATCGCGTTGGCGCCCAGCCGGGACT
>NZ_JBYCLE010000111.1:0-8407 GCF_057473765.1 Mycobacterium sp. TH-M106
CGATGGCATCGATCTCGTCCATGGTCGGTTGCAGCAGGTCTTCCAGCGGGACGAAATCCTCGGACAGCCGCCGCTCGGTGACCTCGTAGATCTCGGCCTGCGCGCGGTCGACCACCCCGGCGACGTCGGACCCCTCGGCGCCGGCGTAGCCGTACTGCACCACCCGGGTGCCGGCCTCCACCAGCCGGCGCAGCAGCGACTTCTCCGCGACAATCCCCGCGTAGTAGCCGGCGTTGGCCGCCGTCGGCACGGTCGCGATCAACGTGTGCAGATACGGCGCGCCCCCCACCCTGCGCAGCAGGCCGCGGCGATCCAATTCGGCCGCGACCGTCACCGCGTCCGCCGGCTCACCGCGGCCGTACAGGTCCAGGATGGCGTCGTAGATGTTCTGGTGCACCGGGCGGTAGAAATCGCCCGGCCGGAGCCGCTCCAGCACGTCGGCGATCGCGTCTTTGCTCAACAGCATGCCGCCCAGCACCGACTGCTCGGCGACCATGTCCTGCGGCGGCTGCCGACCGAACCCCTCGCCGGGCGGCGGGACGTCGGTGTCGGGGTAGCCCGGATTACCCAGGTCGTCGACGACCGCCATGCGCTACCACCTCCTCCGGCAATCTCATCGAACGCATATTCGACGATAGCTGCATCCGACGCTAGGGCAGAGCACCGACAACACCGTGTCGGCATCTCCCGGATGCCGCTGCCGCCCCGCGACGGGTTGACGGTAGACGTTGCCAGCGACGCCGCCAAACGGGGTTGTTCATGGCGTTGTGCATCGGATGGGGATATCCACCCCCGCTGATGTTGGCCGAGTGGGGAACGCCTGTGCACCAACGGGTATCGGCGCGGCGTTCTCGCAGATAAGCGCCGCCCACGGTGACCGATTCGGTGTGGAGGAATCCTCTTCGGCGTGTCGAATCGAGTCGATGTTTCGGGCGTGTTGCGTTTAGGTTGCCGCGACGACCTCGAGGGTGACCTGGATGTCGACCTCAGGATGCAGATGCACCGAAACCGGATGGGTGCCAACAGCCTTGATGTGCGCCTTGGGCAGGTGCACGATCCGCTTCTCCAACTTCGGTCCGCCGGCTTTCTTGATGGCGGCGACCACATCGCCGGCGGTCACCGAGCCGAACAACTTGCCGGAGTCCGAGGAGGTCTTCATCGGCAACCGAACCGGACCCAACGCCTCGATCGCGGTCTTGAGTTCGTCGGCGTGCTCACGGTCGCGCACCGTCTTGGATTCGCGGGCGCGGCGGATGGCGTCGGCCTGCTTCTGCGCGCCGCGCGAGGCGACGATCGCCAACTCTCGCGGGAGCAGATAGTTGCGCCCGTACCCGTCTTTGACCTCGACGGTGTCGCCGGGAGCACCGAGATGCTCGACCTCCGCGGTCAGGATCAGCTTCATCGGGTTTCCTGCCTTCTTCGTCGGTGCCGAATCGCCTACCGCGCCGATGCGGTGAACGGCAGCAGCGCTACCTCGCGGGCGTTTTTCACCGCCAGCGCGATATCACGCTGGTGCTGCACGCAGTTGCCGGTGACCCGGCGCGCGCGGATCTTGCCGCGCTCGCTGATGAAGGTGCGCAGTAGCGTGGTGTCCTTGTAGTCGATCACCTGGGCTTTGTTCTTGTTGGAGCAGAACACGCACTTGCGCGTCTTGATCGGCTTCTCGGGAGCCGGTCGTCGTCTGTTGGATTTAGCCACCTGGGTCTCTCTTTCGTCGCTGTCTTGTCTTCAGAAGGGCGGTTCGTCGTCGCCGCTGCCGAACGAACCCGAGGCGGGCGCGCTGCCCCACGGGTCCTCGCCGGCTCCTGTACCGGTCGCCGCGGCCTCGGCCGCCGGTTGGGCCTGCCCGCCGCCGAAGCCGCCGCCACCGCCGCCACGGTTGACCTTGTTGACCTTTGCGGTGGCATACCGCAGCGACGGGCCGATCTCGTCGACCTCGAGTTCGACCACGGTGCGCTTCTCCCCTTCGCGGGTCTCGAAGGAGCGCTGCCGCAGCCGTCCGGTCACGACCACCCGGGCGCCGCGGGTGAGGCTTTCGGCCACGTTCTCAGCCGCCTCGCGCCAAACGCTGCACCGCATGAACAGGGCTTCGCCGTCCTTCCATTCGCCGCTCTGGCGGTCATAGATGCGCGGCGTGGACGCCACCGTGAAGTTCGCCACGGCCGCGCCGGACGGGATGAATCGCAGCTCGGGGTCCGCGGTCAGGTTTCCGACGACGGTAACGGTGGTTTCACCAGCAGCCACGGGGGCCTCCTGAAGTTGATTGCCTGTTCTGGGGCGAGCCTACGCATCGGCCGACACCGTGCCTAGTCAGCCCAGTCAGCACAGTCAGCCCAGCCAGCCCAGTCAGCACAGTCACCGGGTTGTCACGACTTGTCGGTGCGCATCACTTTGGTGCGCAGCACCGATTCGTTCAGGTTGAGTTGACGGTCGAGTTCGGACACCGACGCCGGGGCTGCCTTCACGTCGACAACGGCGTAGATGCCCTCGGCATGCTTGGCGATTTCATAGGCCAGCCGGCGCTTGCCCCAGATGTCGACCTTGTCGACCGTGCCGCCGTCCTTGCGGATGACGTTGAGGAACGCCTCCAGCGACGGTGCCACGGTGCGCTCGTCGAGGGTGGGGTCGAGGATGACCATGATTTCATAGGGACGCATGCGTACCTCATCACCTCCTATGGTCGTGTGCGGCCACGGGCTGCTGTGTGTCTCCCCGTGGCAGGAGGGTCGCCTGCGCCGGCAACGCCATCAGGGTAGCTGACACCGACTGGGCTGGTGAAATCGCCCGCTTCACCGCGGGCCCGACACCGTCACTAAAGCTCACTAAAGCTCACTACAGGCTCGACGGCACCGCACTCCCGGCCCGCGTGTAGTCGGGCGCGACCGGCCGCAACCAGGCCGGCAGCCACACCGGCGGGTGATCGGGGGCCCGGTCGAACACCCCGCCGGCTGGATCGTCCAATCGGCCGTGCCAGCGCACCAAATCCTGGCCGGGCCGGTAGATCTGGCGGATCACCAACGTGCACAACCCCAGCACCGCGATGTCGCGCAGCAGCACGGTGGCGGTGAACCACTGCTCGGGCAGCCCACGATTATCGACGCTGTACAAGTAGTACATTCGCGGCACCCATACCAGCGCATCGACGGTCATCCACGCCAGCAGAACCCGGCGGTGCGGAACGGCCAGCACCGCCAACGGCACCAGCCACAGCGAGAACTGCGGACTCCAGACCTTGTTGGTCAGCAGGAACGCGGCAACCACCAGAAATGTCAACTGGCTCAGTCGCGGCCGGGCGGGCGCGGTCAGCGCGACATAGCCGATCCCCGCACAGCACAGCGCGAACAGCACCGTCACCACCGTGTTGAGCACTATCGGCGGCTGCCAGAAGCCCAGTCCGGCGTCGAATCCCGGCCACCCGGTGAACGACTTCACCACGTTGAACACCGAGTCCATGTCGTCGCCGCGGCGGGTGTTCAGCCGGAAGAACTCCGACCAGCCGCGGGGAAACAGCACCAGCACCGGAAGGTTCACTGCCAGCCAGGTGGCGACCGTCGCCACCGCGGTCCGGGCTGCCGCACGCAACCGGCCGGTGCGCAGTCCCAGCACCAGCAGCGGACCCAGAAACAACGCCGGGTAGAGCTTAGCCGCCGCGCCCAGGCCGATCAGCACACCGGCCCCCACCGGTCTGCGCCGCGCCCAGGCCAGCAACCCGCAGACAGCCAACGCCGTTGCCAGCGCGTCGAAGTTGGTAAAGATCTGAAAGATCACCAGCGGCGACGCCGCCACCAGGGCCGCGTCCCAGATCCGCCGGCCCGCCAACCCGGCGGTGGCCCAGACCGTGGCCAGCCACGCCAGTGCCAGCCCGAACGCGGCGACGTCGAAGAACACCACCACCTCGGCGACTCCACTCAAGGCGGGGACCGCAATCAGCTTGCTCACCTCGGTGTAGGTCTTGGCCAGCGCCATCGCCGTGTACTGGTAGACCCCGGTCAGCACCGGGTACTCCATGTAGCGCACCGCGGGCCGGCCGTCGTAGCGGGTCTGCGGCTTGCCGGACGGATCGGTCTCGACCCAGCTGGACTTGTAGGGAAACTTGCCCTGACTCAACAGCTCCGCGCCGTAGAGCGGCACCGTGTCGGAGTAGCACAGCTGGTAGTAGGCCCGTTCATGGTCCCAGTTGGCGACCCGCTGATCCGGGGTACCGGTTCCGCGGGTCTGCAGGCAGGGCGCTTTGGTCGTCCACCCCAGCGCCAGGAAGACCACGGCGATCGCGAACATCACCCGCACCGGCGTGCAGAACCGGGCCCGCCCGATCAGCGCGTGGCGGCCCACCGGACCGCCGATGGTGTTCGACAGCGCATGTGTGAGCGGGTCAGTGCGGCTGGGGAAGTCGCGGCCGTCGACGCTGCGCAGGTCAGCCACGAGCGGCCGCGGCGACACAGTGACACGGCGCGGTGCGGAGTCGATCACGGCGGCGGCGGTGGAGCCTCCGGCGGCCCCGGCGGGGCTTCCTGCGCGCCCGCCGGCGGCGGCGGGGACTCGGACGCGCCCGGCCGGGGTGGAGTCTCCGGCGGCCCGGGCGGGCCCGGCGGCAGCGCCGGGCCGATCGGAATGGTGGTAGGCGGCCCGATCGGGATGACGACTCCGGGCGCTATCTCGATGGTCGGCTGGATGACGGTTTCTGAGGGCGGCGGGGGTTCCTCCGGCGGCGGAGGCGGCGGCGGCGCGGCCGGAACCCCGGCGTATCCGCCGATCTCGGTCGGTTTGGGGAAGGACTCGATGTCGGTACCTTTCAGCGCGCCGTCCATGGTCGCCTTCCAGATGTCGGCCGGCAGGCCCGCCCCGTACACCGGCCCGCCCCACCGGCTTTTCAGCGGCTGGTCGCCGCTGGCGGTGCCGACCCACACCGCCGTCGACAGCGACGGCGTGTAGCCGACCATCCAGGCGTCCTTGTTGTCTCCGGTGTCGCCCAGTTGCGTGGTGCCGGTCTTGGCCGCCGAGGGGCGCCCGCCGGCGAGGTTGTGCCCCCGCGACCACCCGGCGATCGGTTCCATCGCCGCTGTGACGTTGTCGGCCACCGCCTTGGGAATGCGCTGTTCGCTGGTGGTGTCGGCGGTGCCGGCGTCGAAGAGCACCCCACCGTCTGCGTTGACAACCTTCTGCACGAAGTGCGGCGGGTGGTAGACGCCCGAGTCGGCCAGCGTGGCGTAGGCCGAAGCCATGTCGATCACCCGGGTTTGGTACTGACCCAGGACAACCCCGCCTTCGGGTGGTCCGCCCTTGCCGTCCTGCGACAGGGTCTGCGCTACACCGGGGAAACTCTGAGCGACACCAGCCTGATGCGCTGCGTCGGCGACGTCTTGCGCGCCGTTCTTCAACTTCAGCATCAGGCGGTAGTAAGCGGTGTTCAGCGAGCGTTTGAGCGCCTCGGCGATGTTGCAGACGCCGCAGCTGTCGCCCTCGGCGTTGGTGATCTTGATCCGGCCATGTTCGATGGTCAACGGGGCGCTGTCTACCTGATAGCCCAAACCGATGCCTTGCTCCAGCGCCGCCACCAGCGCGAACACCTTGAACGACGATCCGGTCTGCAGCCCGGCCTGGGCGAAGTCGAACCCGTTGGGGTCGGAACCGCCGTAGTAGGCCCGCACGGCTCCGCTGCGCGGGTCGATGGATACCACCGCGGCTCGCAGGTCCGGATTCTGCCCGTCGAGGTACGTCGCCACCGCCTGCTCGGCGGCGTGCTGAGCGCGGGTGTCGATGGTAGTGGTGATCTGCAACCCCTGCGTGTTCAGTGTCTGCTCGTCGATGTCGAACAGGTCGAGCAGCTCCTTGATCACCTGGCGCTCGATCAGCCCGTTGGGTCCGGTCGTCAGGTTCTGCGAAAGGGCCTGCTCGGGCGGCACGGTCGCTGGAAATACTTGCGCGGCCCGGTCGCTCGGCGACAACGTACCCGTCTCCACCATGCCGTCGAGCACCCAGTTCCACCGACTGGCCGCCCGCTCGGGGTCGACCGCGGGATCCAGGGCGGACGGTCGCTGGATCACCGCCGCCAACAGCGCTCCTTCGGCGACGTCGAGCTGCGCGACCGGTTTGTCGAAGTACGCCTTGGCCCCTGCCGCGATTCCGTAAGCGCCGCGGCCGAAGTAGATGATGTTCAGGTAGGCCTGCAACACCTCATCCTTGGACCACGCCCTGGACATCTTCGTGGCGATGACCAGTTCCTTTGCCTTGCGGACCAATCCACCCACTCCGGCGCGTCGCGATCCGACCAGCGCGTTCTTGACGTACTGCTGCGTGATGGTCGACCCACCCTGCGTGTCGCCGCCGAAGATGTTGTTGCGTATCGCACGGACAAACCCGGCCAGCGAAAAGCCGGGATTGGAGAAGAAGTTGCGATCCTCGGCGGCCAGCACTGCGTTTCGCACGTGCATCGGCACCTGGTCAAGGTCGACGTCGACGCGATTACCTTCCGGCGGAACGATTTTGGCGAGTTCAGAGCCGTCGCTGGCAAGGATCGTCGACACTTGATTGGTGCGGATGTCCTCTGGCCGGGGAATGTGGACAACGACATAGGCCATCGCGAACGTGACGACCGGCAGGACCAGCAGCACAGCGGCGGTGATACTCAGCCCCCGCCGGACCCACCGCCAATTCAGCCGCCGCAGGTCTTGCCGCAGCGCCGCGAGGATGTCGGCACCGCTGGGCCGGGCGGGACCGGGCCGCAGGGGTTCGCCGGACGGCGGCAGGCCGTCATCGGCTCGCCGCGGACGCTGCCCCGGCGAGGACCCGGGCCCGCTCAGCGCCTGCTCGCCTTCCCGCGGCTCAGCCTCCAGCGCCGCCTTGACGGCCTCGATCGGATCCCGCAGATCCGGTGGAAGGTCGTCGGCCACGCGCGGAACGATCACGGTCGACCCGTCTCCGGAGGAGACCGCCCCACGGGCCGCTGATCCGGCCCGGGTCTGATTGCCCGAGCTGTCCTGGCTATTCACTGGCCGTGCGTGCGCCGTCGCGCGCTCTTCGCCTGCCCGGGGAGCCCCTCGGCGGACGGGCGGCGCCGAGCACATACGACTTCACCAGGTGATTCCAACTGCAGGTACGGCACACCTCGACGACATGCACGGAGAACTCCGCGTGCCGGGTGGCGAGCAGGACCAACTCCTCGGCGGTACGCGCTGACCCGGATACCGCGCCCAAGTGGTCACCGAACACCCACGACACCAGTGTCAGCTGCTCTTTGCGGCAGATGGGGCACACCACCGAGCTGGGCTTCCCGTGAAACCTCGCGGCCCGCAGCAGATACGGGTTGGCGTCACACACCTCGGCCACCCCGGTACGTCCGCAATACACCTCAGCCAGCAGGGAGCGGCGCCGAAGCGCGTAATCGACCACCTGCCGCTGCAATTGCACGGTGACCAGAGTACGACGACCCTCGCGTATGACGAGGCAAACTCCCGCGGAGCGTGGCTATCGTCGGCCGTCGGCCCCACCCCTGTCCTTGGCATCGGTTATATCGGCGCGATACTATGGCGCGAAGCGTCGGACCAGTATGCGGCCCAGCGGTGGCCCAACAGCAGCCCAGCAAAGGAGGTGGCTCGGTGCTCGAGCTGGCCATCCTGGGACTTCTGTTGGAGTCGCCGATGCACGGCTACGAGTTGCGCAAACGACTGACCGGTTTACTCGGGGCGTTTCGCGCTTTCTCTTACGGCTCGCTGTACCCCGCCCTGCGGCGGATGCAGGCCGCGCGGCTGATCGTCGAGGACGCCGCGCCGGCCGGCACCCCGGTGCGCCGGGCCCGCCGGGTGTACCGGCTGACCGACGCCGGCCGCCGGCGCTTCACCGAACTCGTGGCCGACACCGGGCCGCAGAATTACACCGACGACGGCTTCGGCGTGCACTTGGCCTTCTTCAACCGCACCCCCGCCGAGGCGCGCATGCGCATTCTGGAAGGTCGGCGCCGCCAGGTTGAGGAGCGTCGCGAAGGCCTGCGCAACGCGGTGACACGGACCGGCAGCTCGTTCGACAGGTACACCCGCCAACTGCATCAGCTGGGGCTGGAGTCCAGCGAGCGCGAAGTCAAGTGGCTCAACGAGCTGATCGCGGCCGAACGCGTCGCGCAAGGCGGAGCCGAACAGACGTGAGCTAGCCCGGGTGAAGGCCCGGCGACGTGGGTACGGCATGACATCGGTGGAAGTGAGGAGAACGTCGATATGAGTGAACAAACCGCGCCAGCGGCGGCACCAGAGGTGCGCGTGGCCATTGTCGGCGTCGGCAACTGCGCATCCTCGCTGGTGCAAGGCGTCCAGTACTACACCGACGCCGACGACACGGCGTCGGTGCCCGGCCTCATGCACGTGCGGTTCGGCCCGTATCACGTGCGCGATGTCAAGATCGTCGCGGCGTTCGACGT